>CANHUF010000134.1 GCA_947463715.1 Sphingobacteriales bacterium | reverse complement strand
CAACAGCAATCACTGTATGTAAGCCTGGGAGAAATTACCTGGTTGCTATAATCCGAACCCCGCCGCAATTTCTTCAGTATGAACCTTGACCTTGGGCTTCGTAATAATTTTAACCAGTTTGCCAGTCTCTCCGATTAGAAATGTGGTTCTGATGATGCCCATGTACTTATTACCATATAACTGTTTTTCCCCCCAGACACCGTATTTAATGGCCAATTCCTTATCGGTATCGGCAATTATCCGGAATGGCAAATCATGCTTGCCTATGAATTTGAGATGGGATTTGGCATCATCAGGACTAACCCCAATAACCACAATTCCTTTTGACTCAAGATCTCCGAACCCGTCACGCAGGTTGCATGCCTGAACAGTACAGGTACTGGTATCGTCTTTCGGGTAAAAATAAAGAGCAAGTTTTTTTCCTTTGAAATCAGCCAGTTTAATCTTATTGCCATCCTGATCAACAGCAGTGAAAGCTGGAGCTTTTTTCCCTTCAGTTAGTTCCATTTCTTTTAGTTTCTGGTTACAATCCAATCACGGGTTGTGGTATTACCCGCTTCATCTTTAACAACAGCTGTAAGTTTATGTTCACCTGCCGGAAAATTTTCATCAACGGTATATACATACCCACTCCATGTTTGCTGCAATAAAAGCCATTTATCATCAACCAGTAGGCGGATATCACTGATCGTATTCAGGTTATCTGTTGGCTTCAAAATGATTCTGAAGCCCTGCCTGATCAGCATACCCTTTTGCAGATTCGCCCCTAAAACAGGAGGTTCTTTATCCTCTATCAGCTGAAAGAAACCAAAATCCCTGAAAGATGCGCTGAACCAGCCTTTTTCTGCAACTGCCTTTTTCAATTCTGTCTTTGTTCTGTATGTCCTACGTATAACCACCCTTCCAGTATCAACAAGACCCATATTCCTGTTGGGCTTCATGCGAACGACAAAATGATTGTTAACAGGAATGTATTCTGGCACCGCCTGGAAGGTAGATGACAAAAATGCAGCTGTCTGTGTAAAAATTGACCTGACCTGGAAATAAAAATTATCGTAAAAAGTATACTCCGGAAAAACAAACTGGATATGTTCATCCTCGTATATGTTCACCTGCCTGGGTTGAATCAGCATACCCTGCTTGGGTGATGGAGTTTCTGGTACAGCCAACTTACCGGATAATCTGAAATCGACTTTCGAAATATTTCCACTCACATCAGAAACCCTGATCTGAAATTCTTCTGGTGCTGTCGGAACTTCAAGATGATCAGACAATCCCTCCCCCGAATAAATATTGAGTCGGTATGCCCGTGGAGGGAATATCATCTGGTAGTAGGGGCCACCCCTGAATCTGCTCAGGTAATCGATGTGCCCGTTTAAGGCACGCGTCTGGTCATAGCTAATATTATTCAGCTGGAATGCAGATAACATTCTGCCTGCATGGTGTATCGATGCTCCATATATACCATTTGGATTCTGGAAACCTGTTATCCGGTCAGTTGCCTGAATGGCTACCATGGCCCTTTCAAAAGGAAGCTGGATATTTCCTGCAACATAGCCTGTACCTTTTTTTATTACGGGTACCACTACCGGCTTCTGCTCATAAACACTCTTGTCCCTGTCATAAAAAGCCAGTCTGATAACATCAGGGGGAGTATCATCCCGCAAAGGAAACCGGTAAAAAAGCGGATTAATACAGTTTTCAGTCTGGGTATCCCGGATTTCAAAATGCACATGTGGCCCCTGCGAAGCCCCTGTGTTCCCACTATACCCGATAAGCTGCCCTTTTTTAACAGGAATCAAATCCGGCGGTACGGTCAGGTCGGTTTTCCATTGCTGCAGGGCATACTGCTGAGCTTTCAGGTATTGCTCAGCTTCAGCCAGAAACCTGTTCATGTGCGCATAGAGGGTTGTAGTGCCGTTGGTATGATTGATATAAATGGCCCTGCCAAAACCACTCAACTCAATTTTCATTCTGCCTACATAACCATCTGCCGGAGCGTATACAGGGATATTTTCCCTTGATTCAGTAGCAATATCCAGCCCCATGTGGAAATGGTTATTTCGCATTTCTCCAAAATTGGCATTCAAACGAGGTGCAATGCGTAAAGGGAAATCGAAATAATCAACGCCCCCCGGCACCTGAGCCTCAGCTACTGAATTACACAAGGCAATCAACAACAATCCACCAATCAGTTTTCCGACATTCTTCATGCCGCAAAACTAACTAAGATTGTATTCCGTCTTGTGCTTTTGGGGGTTTTCTCCGTATAAATGGGTATATTTTATAAAAAGTCACTTATCCCGTACAACATTTTCACAAAAAAAGATGTCTTATAAGTATATAAATCCTGTGATGAAAAAATTAATCAAACTCCTTTTCCTTTCACTAGCCGGTATCATTACAATTTTTGGGTTTTCCAAAAAGGAAAAAAGCAATGCTGAGCAAGATGCAATCAGGCTTCCGGGGTTAAATGAAACTGCTATTGTAGAAGATTACGAGATGGCAGCCTACCACAATCAGGTCTGAGAAACTGGCGTGATTCAGTCACGGTAAAGCTTTCTCCCACAATTTAATATTTCTTCGGAAAGTTAATCCGCAGGCATTACCTTTGCACCCCGGGTACAACCCGGTTTTTTTGTGCCCTTTCACACAAAACCACAAGGAATCAATATGCCTAAAGACGTTTCAATCCAATCAGTACTTATCATCGGTTCAGGTCCAATTGTCATTGGTCAGGCCTGCGAATTTGACTACTCCGGTTCACAGGCTGCAAGAAGCCTCCGGGAAGAGGGTGTGAGGGTAATCCTGATCAACTCCAATCCTGCCACTATCATGACAGACCCGATGATGGCGGACAGGGTTTACCTCCTTCCGTTAAATGTTGAAAGTATTGAACAGATTCTGCAGGAAAACCAGATTGATGCGGTTTTGCCTACAATGGGCGGACAAACAGCGCTGAACCTGGCCAAAGAAGCTGAGGAAATGGGGATCTGGGAAAAGTATGGTGTCAGACTGATTGGTGTAGATATAAAAGCCATTGACAAAGCTGAAGACAGGGAGAAATTCCGGCAGTGGATGATCCAAATGGGCATACCCGTTGCGCAGGCTAGAACAGCGAACTCATTTCTTGAAGGAAAAGAGTTTGCGCAGGAAATAGGTTTCCCGCTGGTAATCAGACCTTCTTTTACCCTGGGAGGTACCGGAGGCGGATTTGTACATAGCAAAGAATTCCTGGATGAAGCGCTGAACAGGGGATTATCTGCCTCGCCGATTCATGAGGTGCTGGTAGAAAAAGCAGTATTGGGCTGGAAAGAATTCGAACTTGAGCTGCTCCGTGATTCAAAAGACAATGTGGCCATCATCTGTACCGTTGAGAATTTTGATCCGATGGGTGTGCATACAGGTGACTCCATCACTGTAGCCCCGGCCATGACACTGAGCGATACAGCTTTCCAGCTTATGCGCAATACTGCCATCAATATGATGCGTGACTTGGGTAATTTTTCCGGTGGCTGCAATGTTCAGTTTGCACTTAATCCAGAAACTGAAGAAATCATCGCCATTGAAATCAATCCCCGCGTGAGCCGCTCCTCAGCCCTGGCCTCCAAAGCCACAGGCTATCCTATTGCAAAAATTGCTGCGAAGCTGGCATTGGGCTTTTCACTCGATGAACTTAAAAACCAGATTACAAAAACCACTTCAGCCTATTTTGAACCTGCATTGGATTATGTAATCGTCAAAGTACCTCGCTGGAATTTCGATAAATTCAAGGGCGCCAATGATACCCTGGGCTTGCAAATGAAATCCGTTGGAGAGGTTATGTCTATCGGGCGCAGCTTCACCGAAGCCATCCAAAAAGCTTGCCAGAGTCTGGAAAATAATGCTGTTGGTCTTGGCTACTATGGCAAAAGCATGATGCATGCAGATGAACTGGTTGAATACCTTAAAATTCCCAAGTGGGACAGGATTTTCAGGATCAAGGATGCCCTGATGCTTGGGATAAGTGTAAAAACCATCTGCCAGGCAACACGAATAGACCGCTGGTTCATCTATGAAATCCAGAAGATTGTTGATGTTGAAAAGGAAATAGCCAGATACAGGTTTGATACCTTGCCAATCGATCTCATCAAAAAAGCAAAACACCACGGCTTCAGCGATGCACAGATTTGCAAAATCATGCAGGATGGTAGTGAGGATGCCTTATACGAAAAAAGAAAGGCAGCAGGAATCAAAAGGGTATACAAAATGGTGGATACCTGTTCTGCAGAGTTTGAAGCCAAAACACCCTATTTCTACAGCAGCTTTGAAAATAACGGCACCAATGAAAGTAAAGTAAGCGACAAAAAGAAAATCATTGTGCTGGGCTCCGGACCAAACCGCATTGGTCAGGGGATTGAATTCGATTATTGCTGTGTGCATGGATTACTCGCCATCAAAGAATGTGGTTTTGAAGCCATCATGGTGAACTGCAACCCGGAAACTGTTTCCACAGATTTTGATATTGCAGATAAACTTTATTTCGAACCCGTTTTCTGGGAACACCTCTGGGAACTCATTGAACATGAAAAACCTGAAGGGGTTATTGTTCAGCTGGGCGGACAAACAGCACTTAAACTGGCTGAGAAACTGCATAATAAAGGAATTAAGATTATCGGAACTTCCTTTGACAACATGGATATTGCTGAAGACAGGGGCAGATTCAGTGATATGCTGAAGAGCCTGAGCATACCCTACCCCAACTATGGAACTGCTTTCACCGTTGATGAAGCAGTTGAAGTAGCTAAGGAAGTAGGATACCCTGTTCTCGTGAGACCTTCATATGTTTTAGGCGGACAACGCATGCGGATAGTTATCAACGATGATGAACTTGAATCTGCAGTTGTGAGCCTGCTTAAGCACCTCCCCGACAATAAAATCCTGATTGATCACTTCCTGGATCGCTGCCAGGAAGCTGAAATAGACGGGATATTTGATGGTGAAAACTTCCACGTAATGGGCGTGATGGAACACATAGAACCAGCCGGCATCCACAGTGGTGACAGCAATGCCGTACTTCCTGCATTCAACCTCACCCCTATGGAGGTTACCACCATGGAATTCTATGCAGAAAAGATCGCAAGGGCATTGGATATCAGGGGACTTATAAACATTCAGTTTGCCATTAAAAATGGGCAGGTTTTTGTTATTGAAGCCAATCCCAGGGCTTCCAGAACAACTCCATTCATAGCCAAGGCATACCAGATTCCTTACCTCAATATTGCCACCAAAATCATGATGGGTACGCACAAACTTACCGACTTCACCTACGAAAAGAAGTTGGAAGGTTTTGCCATTAAGGAACCTGTTTTCAGTTTTGATAAGTTTCCAGGCGTTAGCAAAGAGCTCGGACCGGAGATGAAATCAACAGGAGAAGCCATCAGGTTTGTCAAAGACCTCAGGGATCCTTATTTCAGAACCCTGTACAAAGAGCGGAGTATGCACCTCAGCAAATAAACCAGGTGGACCATTCTGAGTCCAACTTAGTAAATTTGCATCATGTCTGTACTCACCAGGTTCGTGGCAATGGCTATTTTGTTGCTGCCGCTGAAAGAAATTAACGTCCAATGCCTGAATTCGACAGGTATTCTGAGTGGCTGAAGTTTATAGGCACTGGTTACAGACTTGTTGGGAATTATGAAATTGGTCCCTGGATGAACTGGATCAGCGGGAATATCCACGAAGGAATGCGTTTTCGTTTTGATCTGGGTACGAATTACAAATTTAACAGGAACGTATACCTTTCTTCTTACCTGGCTTATGGTACCAGGGATAAGCAATGGAAGGGAAAGGTGGAAGCACTTTTTATGTTGGGTAAAGACCCCAGAAGCAGCATACGGGTACTCTTCAAAAAAGACATGGATTATGGTCAAACTTACTATGACGAAATTGGCTATGACAATCTTTTCGCACTTACTTCCAGAAAAGCTGCAGTGCCCATCAAACTGATCAGCATCGAACAGCAAAAACTGGAATACTTCAAAGAGTGGCGTTCTGGATTATCCATCACTGCAAATCTGCATAGAAAATTATACGACCCAATCAGAAACCTGCCATTCAAAACCGACTATACCAATGCTGATAACGCAGGAAATTTCAACGATTTTCAGTTCAATGCCAAAATACGTTTTGCATACCTTGAGCGCTTCCTGCAGGATGATTTTTTCAGAACAAGCCTGGAGAGCGACTATCCTGTAACTGAGCTTTATTTCACAAAAGGCATTAAGGGCGTTCTTAATAGTGGATACAGCTATACAAAGCTCACATTCAGCCTGAGTGATTACCTGAAAATTCCACCACTGGGTAATATTTATTATAATTTTTATGCTGGCAGAGTAAATGGCCGCTTACCCTATATGCTGCTGAATATTGCACCGGGAAATGAAATTTACTATTATAATAAATACGCATTCAACCTGATGAACAGGTTTGAATATATTTTCGACAGGTACTCTGGCTTAAATATCGAACATAACATTGGTAGCGGTATTTTCAGGCTCTTGCCACAAAACAAACTATTCAAATTCAGACAGTTCTGGAATATCAAAATGTTATGGGGAAGTATCAGTGCAGAAAACAGTACCCTTAACCTCAAAGGTGATTTTCCATTCACCAGTCTGAATGGAAAGACCTATATGGAATTGGGAACCGGGATGGATAATATCCTGAGGTTTTTCAGGATTGATCTTGTCTGGCGACTGGCTCCGAATCCCTTACCAAGTGAAGGTTATAAACGCTTTGGCGTTTTTGGCAGCTTCCGATTCAGCTTCTGACATCATCACAAACAGCCTGAATAATATCGCAGGCATGATTTATTTCCGCTTCAGTTATTATAAGTGGGGGTGCCAGCCTCATTGAAGCTGCTGCGAAGAGAAACCAGTCTGTAAATACTCCTCTCGCAATACAGGTATCAATAATTAGCTTGTTCAGATCCCAGGAACCAAAATCAATTGCCATAAGTAATCCAAATGAACGAAAATCCTGAATCAGTGGGTGCTTCAGTCGTTGCGCAAAAAGCTGCGCTTTTTG
>CANHUF010000133.1 GCA_947463715.1 Sphingobacteriales bacterium | reverse complement strand
TATTCTCCACCAAGCTGTAGTTTTTCACTACAGCTTTTTTTATGTTCAAGATATACATCATTTATTCTGCCACGTTGGATCGTTATTACAGATCAATATCAATATCGGTGGTTATCAAATGTGTATTAGATTTTATTATAAGATTCATCTAATATGCGCATGAAATAATTTTATGCGTATATTTGTGATGTGAAAGCAAGATTAAATTTAACTATAGATGATCAACTTATTGAAAGGGTAAAGGTCTATGCTGAAGCCCAGGAAACAAGTGTGTCTGAAATTGTTGAGCAATATTTTATTCAATTAACTTCTGTAAAGAAAACAAATAATATTGTTGATTTAATATCCCAACTCGATAAACCTCAAATCCCCGAAACTTTAAACCTCAAAGAAGCCTATTATCAAAGTAAATTAAAATAACGGATGGTTTTAAGGGTCTTCTTGGATGCAAATGTTCTATTAGATTTTCTTTTAAAGCGTAATGGTTTTGAAGCTGCTCGTCAGTTAATGGAACGTTTAGTTGATGCTAGACTGACTGCTTTCACAACACCATCTGTCATCCAAATGGCTGGTTATTGGTTGACCAAGGCATATGGTGCAGAAAAGGCAAAAATGCTTCTTTTGAGCTTGTTAGAAAACATACAGATTATTGATATCAGGCACGATGATTGTTTACATGCGCTCCTTTCTGAGTTTGAAGATATTGAAGATGCTATACAGTACCTCACAGCCATCCATCACAAAATGCATTACTTTATTTCTGGTGATAAAGCCTTTCAAAGAAGAGCAATTCCATCATTGCCTATACTGGATGTCAACCAGTTTCTTTCCCTCAGCTCATAACACCTTGTCGTAAGCATTGAGCAATAGCCTGCCCAAAGGCTCTTGAACTTTCAGCTCCATTACCGGTGATGATGTTGCCATCAACAGTTACAGCTTCTCCGGTGTAAAGTGCACCATATTGCTTAAGTGTGTATTCATGGTCTGGATACACTGTTGCTTTCCTGTCTTTTAACAATCCGGCTTTGGCCAGAATCACGGGTGCTGCGCAAATAGCACTGACAATTTTTCCGTCCGCATACATCTCCCATGCTAGATCGTGTGCTGCGGGGTGTTCAAAATAAACCTGACTGCCCATGCCGCCCACAAAAACAAGGGCCTGATAGTCTGAAGGTCTGACCTCCTCTATACTGATTACAGCTTCTACCTGTCCACCGAGCTTCCCTGTACAAGTTCCTTTCGCCGTGCTGGCAATCACCGTTTCGAATCCTGCTTTTTCCAGCTCTTCACGGGTCTCAAAAAGTTCCTCATCGCGAAAAACCTGCGGAGCAATAATAAGCAACACCTTATCCATATCCTTTTTGGCGAAAAGTACATCAAAATGGAAGAAGTCGTAACTTGTAGCTGAGTTAAAATTAAATATAATGCGAAAAGATTCTACTCAGGTCAACATTCAGGGGAAAGGCAAATTGTCTCATACCTACGATGCCATAGTTATTGGATCAGGTATCAGCGGAGGCTGGGCTGCTAAAGAATTGTGTGAGAAGGGACTGAAAACACTACTCCTGGAAAGAGGTAAGGATGTCGTGCACCTGAAAGACTATCCAACTGCAACCAAGGCCCCCTGGGAGTTTCCGCATCACCTGAAAATGTCTCATGCAGACAAAACTGAAAACCCGGTTGTGTCTCGCTGTTATGCGTACAATGAATCCACAGAACATTTTTTTGTAAAGGATAACGATCATCCCTACATCCAGGAAAAGCCGTTCGACTGGATACGGGGTTATCAGGTTGGTGGAAAATCCTTGCTTTGGGCAAGACAAACTCAGCGTTGGAGCAAATATGATTTTGAAGGTCCTGCACGCGATGGCTTTGCCGTTGACTGGCCCATCCGTTATGCAGACCTGGAACCCTGGTATGCTCATGTGGAGGATTTTGCAGGAATTTCGGGAAACCGAGACGGTCTGGATACACTTCCTGATGGCGATTACCTGCCGGCCTGGGAAATGAATTGTGTAGAAAAGGATATCGCCAAAAGAATCATGTCGTCATTCAAAGACCGTCATGTTGTGCAAGGTCGCTGCGCGCATCTGACAAAACCTCGGCCCATTCATATCGAGCAGGGCAGAGGTCAATGTCAGGCTCGTAGTCTTTGTGAGCGGGGATGCCCTTTCGGAGGGTATTTCAATACCAACTCCACTACCATACCCTGGGCTGCAAGAACAGGAAACCTGACACTTCGTCCGCAATCCGTGGTTGAATCTATTATCTATGATGAAGCAGCTGGCAAGGCAACTGGTGTTCGGGTGATCGACACACTTACAGGGGAGGCAACCGAGTTTTTTGCTAAAATCATTTTTGTCAATGCCGCCTGTTTCAATACCAACCTGATTCTGCTGAACTCAACCTCATCAAGGTTCCCCAATGGTTTAGGGAATGATAACGGACTACTCGGACAGTACATTGCTTTTCACAATTACAGGGGTACAGTTTCAGCGGATATTGATGGACCGGAAGACAAGTACTACTATGGACGCAGACCTACGCAGCCGATGATGCCAAATTTCAGGAACGTATACAAGCAGGAAACAGATTTTTTAAGGGGATACATGGTCTTTTTTGGAGCAGGAAGGGGCAGGGGAACATCTGAAGATATAGGAGCAGGTTTAAAGGAGGCTCTCTCAGAGGCTGGTCCATGGTCTGTTTCGATGATGATGCAGGGTGAAACCATTCCCAAAGCAGCCAACAGGGTTACCCTAAGCAGGGATAAAAAAGATAAGTGGGGAGTTCCACTCCTTAATTTTTCAATTGATTACGACGACAACGATGTAAAGTCGATGCAGGATTTCCTTCAGGTGGGTTCTGAAATGCTGGAGAAAGCGGGCTGTACAAATATCCGACAGCACGATAGCAAACAAGCCCCTGGTCTGGATATCCACGAAATGGGTGGTGTCAGGATGGGGCATGATCCCGCTACTTCACTGCTCGACAAATGGAATGCATTGCATCATTGTAAAAACGTTTTTGTCACTGATGGGGCATGTATGACTTCTACCAGTACTCAGAATCCTTCACTCACCTTCATGGCCATCACAGCCAGGGCTGCAAACCACGCCGCAGAGGAGTTGAAGAAAGGAAATCTCTAACCTCAGCGAATCATTACCTTAAGGGTTAGCTGGTCTTTTCCATCAATAACCTGTATAAAATAGATTCCTTTAGAAAGCTGTTGTGTATGAAACATGGCCTGTGCTTTGCCGGATACTGGACTTGATTGTAGCATTGAAATTCTCCTGCCCTGTGAGCTAATCAGTCGCATTTGAGCTAGCTGACTCTTCATTCCATCTGCAGTTACATGAAGGAGTTGTCCGCTAACCCATGCTTTTGCAGACAATGACAGATTTTTTTCACTGGATGCAAGTTTGTTTTGACTGTTTCGAACAGGAATTCCATCGAAAATATATTCTGTTTGAACGGGATAGTGATCAGATGTTGAAGTGCCATATCCGGCAATCAGTGTTTCCATTTCGGTGCGTAATATTCTGGCAGAATTATTTACATAATACCTGTTCATCTCATCGGAGATAGTGACATGGTCTATGACATCAGGGTAACTCACTGTTGATCGCTGGCCTGATCTGCTCAGTGGTAGGGTGATGTTTCTGAAACTGGGCTCCTGTAAAAAAGAAATATAAGATGATGTAGTATCCGGCGCCATTTGTGTGGTAATTGTCCGGTCAAGGTCATCATTGTAATCACCCAATACTACCCAGTTTCCTGCTGGATTGCGGATGACAAGCGAATCCCGTAACTCCATTGCACCTGCTTTTCTTCTGTTGTATGATGTGATAAAATCTGCAGTGTTTGCCTTGGCATGAATGGCAATAAATTGAACAGGATAAACGCCATTATTACTGACTACTTCTGCATCCATGAGATAAGGGAATCTTCCATTACTCCAGTTATAAGAGGCATTCAGGCTGCCGTTGACGCGCAGCATTCCTCTCGCATTTAATTTTCTGATTGTACTGGTTTTGTATACAAATGCCAGTTTCTGATCGTTGGCACATCCGGTAGCATTGGTACTTGCAGAACAAAAGTCTGCAACAGTAAATGAATAACCAGGTAGTTGAGAGACAATGGTCTGCAGCCTGGGGACATTTACAATTTCTCCAAGTGCGTATATGTCAGCATTCATGAATTGCATAGCTTTCAACACATTTGCTTGTTGCAGGTTATCGTCTGTTGGTCCGAGTGATCCGCCAAACCATTCAATATTCCAGTTGACAACTTTAATGGTGTTACCTATGGAAGCTTGAGCAGTGCTGAATGTCCAGTTTACTGCATTGGTCAATCCTGTAAAATTATTGCCAGCCAGATCTCTGAATGTACCTGTTGGAATTTCAACCCAGTAACTGGTGCCTCCTATAAGGCTAGTGTAGGGTATTGTGATGGTTGACCCGCTTACCGTTATTGTAGGATTTGTTACATCTATGCTTTGCACAGTTGTGTTGTCACTTGTTTTTTTTATCAAAACGATTCCTGTGCCTTTGGCGACCTGCTCACTGAAAGTAAGGCTTAGATTCCCGGAGCTGGATTGATTTATACTGTTATTTGCTGGTGCAAGGGTTGTGATGACCGGAGGAGTTAAATCCTGAATTGGAACCGCACTGGCACGAATACTTACATCATCAATGGCCAGTCCGTCTTCAGCACCAGTGGCATCAAATTCCTTCCATTTGATGTAAAAAACACCATTAGCTGAGATGTTTAAACCTGAAATGGTGTGTGTGATTATTCTTCTGTTGGCTGCCTGATTTCCATCACGGGCTGCTACAGCATTGTTAATGATAGAATTAAAGTCAAGCTCATTGATGTCTGTCCATGTGCCATTGGCCAGGGAGGTGGCATTCAGGCTGTATTGCATATCCAGTTTATCGAGCCTGTTGACAGCTCCGGTCCGCCATTGTTCTCCTGTAAAGCTGACGGTCAGGGATGTAATGGTTTGTCCGGTTGTATTTCTAAATGTCGCACCAATTTGAGCCGAAAGGGTTGAAGAACCTAACATTCCCAGAGCCCTGTCAGCTGTAGTTCCTGTGCCATAGCTGTAGGTATTGCCTGTGGTGGTTGCACCTGCATTGGCGGTATAGGCTGTGTTGGCATTTGTACCTGTTTCGAGCAAAAGCCATCCAGCCGGCATTGTTGAACTGTTTCCCCTTACAGCGAGGGTATTGAAATTCTGGGTATAGGTAGTTGTTGTTGAACTGATGTTGATTTGTGCACTGGCCAATTGATACAATAAAGCCATGATGCAGACAGACAATCCCCTTTTCATAAGTTGTATAGTTTTGGTTTGAGGTTGTCCAAAGGATTAAGAGATTTCCTGTTTAACAGGAAATAACAATAAGGTCGTGCAAATTTAAGGGATCACGTTAATATTCCTTTCACTAGCTTCCCATGCACATCAGTCAGCCTGAATCTTCTACCCTGCACTTTGTAGTTAAGTTGTTCATGGTCTATCCCCATAAGGTGTAAAAGTGTGGCGTGGAAATCATGTACATGCACGGGGTCTTTTACTATATTGTAACTGAAGTCATCCGTTTGTCCAAAGGTAATGCCTTTCTTTACGCCCGCTCCGGCCATCCACATGGTAAAACACCTGGGATGATGATCTCGTCCATAATCAGTTTTTGAAACTTTGCCTTGGGAATATACTGTCCTTCCAAATTCACCACCCCAAATTACAAGTGTGTCTTCCAGCATGCCTCTTCGCTTCAGATCGGTGATCAAGGCTGCCGTAGGCTGGTCGATTTGTTTGCACTGGTATTTGATATTACTGGGGAGCCCTCCATGATTATCCCATCCCTGGTGGTATAACTGAACAAATCGAACATCTTTTTCGAGCAACTTTCTGGCCAGGATGCAGTTGGCTGCATAACTGCCCTTGTCCCTGCTGGATGGTCCGTATAGGTTAAATACTTCATCTGACTCTTTGGTGGTATCCATGATTTCAGGCACGGCTGTTTGCATCCTGAAAGCCATTTCATACTGTGAGATGCGGGCATTGATTTCGGGATCGCCCCAGCTTTCCTGTTGCAGTTCATTCAGCTGTTTCAGGTGATCAAGCATCTCTCTTCTGTCATTCCCATCATAACCCTCGGGGTTTTGTAAAAACAATACCGGATCGTTACCAGACCGGAACTGAACTCCCTGATGCTCTGAAGGTAAAAAGCCATTGCCCCAGAGCCTGGAATACAAGGGCTGATCCTTAGATGCATCCTTGGAGACAAGAACGATAAATGCGGGAAGGTTTTTGTTCTCTGATCCAAGTCCATAACTGAGCCAGGATCCGATAGATGGTCTGCCGGGAAGCTGGTGGCCCGTCTGAAAAAACGTGATGGCCGGATCATGGTTGATCTGTTCGGTGAACATAGACGGAATCACGCATAATTCATCTACTACCTGTGCTGTGTAAGGCAGGATTTCACTTACCCAGGTTCCACTTTTTCCATGTCTTTTGAAATCATAGAGGGATGGAACTACTGGCAGGGCAGACTGATTGGCGCTCATGCCTGTTAGACGCTGACCTTTTCTGATTGAATCCGGGAGATTGGTGGAATAAAGTTCCCTGAGCTTGGGTTTATAATCAAAAGTTTCAAACTGTGATGGTCCACCTGCCATGAAGAGGTACAATACCTTTTTGGCCTTTGGGGCAATGGCTGGCAGCGCATTCAGGATTGTTTCTTCCAGGGATTGCGCCTGCGTCTGCAAAGGTGAAAGCAATTGCTGTAAAGCCATCGCCCCCATGCCCATGGCAGTCTTATTGAGGAAGTTTCTCCTGTCCATTGCATGGTACAAATGTGTAAAATCCCCATGTAAAATTCTTTTTTCAGGTTGATGTGCTCCCATGGTTATCGTTTGGTTATTGAGGCGTCTGAATTCATTATTGTGCTTGCCACAACTGTATTTGCTGCAAGCAACGCAGCATTTTCATTACCCGTTTTGACAATTCCTGTACTATTCCAGCCTTTCATTTTTTCAGGGTTGTTGTTGAATTTCTGTGATTCACTGTTGTGCAG
>CANHUF010000132.1 GCA_947463715.1 Sphingobacteriales bacterium | reverse complement strand
TTAGGATGCTCTGCATAATATACAAAATTCAACACATTACCTCCCTTTGTCACCACCCCAACCTGAATACCTCCAGCCAAAGCCCTTGCTAAGTCCAGCTCCGGTGTCCAGTTTATCAAAAACTCTTTGTTACTGCCAAAGTTAGGCACCCGCTTTTCCAGCCGAAAAACTCCCATTCTATGCTTAAAGTTCACACCAAAAGGGACAGGCACATTCAAACCTGCGATGTTAAATTGTTTCTCATCAAGAATTGTAACATCTAAAGAAAAACCTGCTGAGGAATCATGAATAGCCAGAATGTGAAGCCTGACGGGACTTTGGGGATTATGGATAAGTCTGTTCCTGAGCTTCCCTTTATAATAATAAGTTTGCTGCAAATCAGCAGTCCTGACAACAAGACGTGCCAGTGCAGTAGACTTGATAAGCTCCACCTGATCATCCATCAAACGGGTATTTACAGATGCTGTTACAACCTCCCCCAACTTCTCTCCAAAAACATTGCTGCCAGATTTATCTGTTTTAATCAATACCCTCCCGGAAGCAGAATAAACCGGGTTGATATAACGTAAGCGGGTATACGCTATACTAATTGCAATACCAACACTTACCAGTAACCAGGGAATCAGATAAAAATATTTTGAAATGAACTCCTGTACTGTATAATTGCTGCGCTGGTTTCCCAACCTGCCCGTTAATTGCGAATAAGTATATAGATCATTATTGGACATGAGCACGAAATAAGATCATCGAAAAATATTAATCAGGAATGCAGTTGCGGTAATTAAACTCAGAATAAGACTTGCATTTCGCAACCAGACCTGATCACTGCCGTTAACTTTACCCTTCCGCATGTCTACAAAAACCATGTCATTTTGCTGCAGGTAGTAATAAGGGGAATTAAATACATCCGGTTTGGTAATATCCATTCTTGCAAAAACACGCTTGCCCTCCTGCTCTCTTATGATTAGTATATTTTCCCGCCTCGCATAATAGGTTAAATCACCAGCCATGGTGAGGACCTCAAAAATGTTGGTATTGGGTCTGTTCAATTGATACACTCCGGGCCTGACAACATCACCGAATACCGTAACTTTCATATTCAGAAACTGTATTACATAATAGGGATTTGTAAGGTATTTGTCCTTTAGCCTGCTGTTAAGCAGTGTCCCAATACCTTCCTTTGTAAGACCTTCAATTTTCAGTTTGCCTACCAGGGGGAAGTAAATCATACCCTCATTATCCACCTCATACATATTCCCGGTTAAAGTGGTTGTTGAGCTTGATGGCAGTCCCTGCTGCGGATTCAAATTAGCTCCAGCAGTGACATTGAAACTGGAACTGGCTGCTGCATTATCACTGTAAACGACAATGCTCAACTGATCTCCCTTTTGCACCCGCTGCTCGGGAACTTTAACATTGCTAAACCTTGTAGTATCAATTTCGCCCTGTAAAACCTGCAGTTGTCTGTAGGTAGTACATGAACCCAGTGAGTGCATCACCACAAGAATAAATAAAAATTGTCTCAACAAGCGCATTTAAACTTTTGCAATTGCCTTTTTATCGAACTTGGCAGTAAGTATGAAACCCAGACTTTCTATCCGAACTTCAACAATATTATTTCCCATAACACGCAAAACCCTCCCCTTGGCACCCATCATCACCCCTGCACTGATTACAACTTCATCAGCTGGCTGTACATCCATGGTTTTAACTTCAACATCATCATACTCAGATAAAAACCGCTTGATGGCAACAATTTCCTCATCTTTAACTACTGCCGGCTTTTTATTCCAGTAAACAAAATTTAACACCCCATCCACATATCTCACCTCAGGCCTCATTGCATCTTCAACATGAACAAATACATAACTCTTGAAGAGAGGCTCCTCTACTACTTTTATCCTATCGCTCCACTTTCTTCTTACTTTGTTAAGCGGACAATAAGACTCAAATCCAAGCTGGGTCAGGGCTCTGTGCACCTTTTTCTCCCAACGGGGTTTAGTATATAATGCGAACCAGCACTTTTCAGGTTTAGCCATATTTTTTTATTCAATGCTTCGCCGCCTCAGTCACATGCCCCAGCATGCAACCGAGCATTAGAATTAAGAGGCATTACCCGTTGTTGTTCTCCTTAAATCAAATAAACAACGGGCACAATAACAAGTTTCTTTTGCCAATTCAATATCGCTCATCTGCTAATTCAAAGGTATATCGCGTTTCAGCAAATTTTCCCTGTTGGCCATCTCCCAAGCTGTATGAAAAACAAGCTGAGCCCTTTTAGCAAGCAGTGGATAGTTGATTTTATCTGGGGTATCAGAAGGCTTATGGTAATCAGCCTTCAGCATACCATCATAATAAAAAATGATAGGTACCCCTTTTGCGGCAAAATTAAAGTGGTCGCTGCGGTAATATATCCTGTTGGGGTCTTTGGGGTCATTGAATTTGTAATCAAGCACAAGCTTGGTATACTTCGTGTTTACACCCTCACTGATAGGCTTCAATTCAGAACTCAACTTGTCATCGCCAACCACATACACATAGTTCAGTGTATCAGCCATGAGTCTCTCTGTGTCTGTACGCCCAATCATATCAATGTTGAGATCAGCAGTGGTTTTATCCATCGGAATCGTTGGATGTTCTGAAAAATACTCAGATCCCCAAAGGCCTTTCTCCTCGCCACTCACAGCAAGAAAAAGAATATTCCTTCTCGGACCTTTTCCTTCAGCTTTTGCCTTTACAAACGCCTCAGCAATTTCAAGCACACCCACTGTTCCGGAACCATCATCGTCAGCACCATAATAAATTACATCGCCACGCTTACCCAGGTGGTCATAATGTGCAGAAATGACCAGCCACTCATTGCTTTTATCGGAACCCTCAATATATGCGAGTACATTGCTGCTCGACAATTCTTCAGTTTTTTTGGAATAGGCAAGTTTTACATTCGCCTTGATAACAGTACCGGTTACTTTTCCCGTTTTTCCTGCATTTACCCAGGCATTCCAGCAAGAATCCCCACCCGCAATAGCTCTCGCAACACTGTCGGAAACCGTAAATGTGTTGGGGTAATGCTCAGTTTTAAATAAATCAGTATACTGCTGACCTCCACTTGCTCCAGCCCTCCGGGGGAATCCTTTTGCAGCAATGATCACAGCAGCCGCACCTTTTGACCTGGCAGCAGCTATTTTACCATAAACGCTTGACGCATTCCTCCAACCCTGGGCAGCAGGCTTAAAGCCGGCAGGTGCACCATCCAGCAACAAAACCGCTTTCCCCATCACATTAAGTCCCGCATAATCATCCACACTTCCCTCCACAATGCCATGGCCAGCAAATACTACTTCTGAAAAATAGGTGGTAGCTGTTGAATTGTAAAAACTGAATGGCAAATAATCTTTACTCGCATCAAAAGATCTTCCATTCACTACAAGCTCTGAGTTTTCTGAGACATCCTTGAATACGGGAAATGACTGCTGATAACTATCTCCATTGCCAGGCTTGAGTCCGATAGACCTGAAATGCTGCTCTATATAAGCTGCAGCCTTCCTTTGACCCTCTGATGCTGTTTCCCTGCCTTCCATCTCTTTACCTGCAACAATATAGAGATGCCTGCTCAGATCTTCTGATGTAATCGTGGCAGCATATTTTGAAGGATCAGGCAATTTTACCTGTTTCTTCTTTTGTGCTGACGCACTGATGAAGATTAATACTAAAAACAAGGACGACAGAAACCTATTCATGGTGATTGTTTTATTAATTCAAACTTTCTAAATTTTTTCGACTCTGGCCTGATGTCTCCCGCCTTCAAATGGGGTTGACAAAAAAACATCGGTCATATCCTTTGCAGCCTCCATGGTTACGAATCTGGCAGGCAAACAAATAACATTGGCATTGTTATGCGAACGGGCAAGCACTGCAATCTCCTTCTCCCAGCATAAAGCCGCCCTTACTCCAGCATGTTTATTAGCGGTTATACAAACACCATTAGCCGATCCACATAGCAGGATTCCAAACTGTGCAGCACCATGTTCCACTGAATCTGCCACCGCATGTGCATAGTCAGGGTAATCACAGGAAGCCTCGGAAAATGTTCCGCAATCCTCTACTTCAAATCCGCTCCCCAACAAATATTCTCTGAGGGCATCCTTATACCTGAAGCCTGCATGGTCTGAACCTACAGCTATTCTCATGGTTTTATTTTTTAAACGTCATGATTCACAATACTATTCCCATTCCTCATCCTGCTTTTTCTTCACACGTGCTGCAATGACTATGCTGATTTCATACAGCAAAGCAAGTGGAATAACCACAATCAACTGTGATCCCCAATCCGGCGAAGGCGTTATGATTGCTGCGAGCACAAGCAGAACAACATACGCATACTTGCGGTAAGTTCTGAGAAAATTGGGCGTGATGATACCGAGTTTAGCCAAAAGCCAGGTGGCCATTGGCAGTTCAAATGCAATTCCAGCTCCAAGTGCAATATCAATCAGGGTATCAAGATAATCTGTAAGCGTGGGCCTGTAATCAATGATTCCCATCCCGCCAATGGTATAATTAGAAAGAAAGTTGAATGTAAAGGGAGCGAGCATAAAATAGCCAAAGCCTACACCTATGAAAAAGAACATACTCACCCAGAAAATAATGCCTTGCGTATATTTCAACTCTGTAGGCTTAAGTGCCGGCCTGATAAATTTCCACACCTCCCAGAACACATAGGGCAAAGCCACAAGGAGTCCGCCTGCTACGGCAATTGTAATACTTGACATGAAGGTACCACTGATGGAAGTTACCTGTAAGTTTAACTTCATGGGTGGCATACAGAGTGAATCCCCCATCCCCAAAGCATGACTCAGCTTGCAAAACAATTGATAGGATATAAAGTCATTGCGGGTTGGCCCCATAATAACTTTATCAAATATCTCATCTATGTATATAAAAAAGAGAATGGCACTGCTGACGATTGCAAGCACAGATCTTACTATGTGCCAACGTAAAACTTCCAGATGATCTATGAAACTCATCTCTGATTCATCGCCACCAATGCTCCTGAGCCTTTTAAAAAACGATCCTTGTTCCGACAACGCTTATATTTTTTGGATTAGCTAAGTTACAAAAAAGGGGGGAAGGCACAAACTGGATAAGGATAAAGGGCGAAATAATCACTTAAAGTTCAATTCCCTCTATATCAATACTGATTACTTTCCAGTTACCTTCTATTCTGCTCATCTCAATTTGCCATTCTCCACCAATATTTCTGCATCCCAGGGGCTGACAATACCTTGTTTTATGCTTCCCTGTCAGGATAAGCCTTCCCATCTCAAACCACCGCTCGCCAAATTCAATGGAAATACCATGTATCGTGGTATACCGTTGCTTATATTGATTGACCAGGTAGTGAAACTCAGGTTCTGTAAGGTTATTGAGTCTGTTCATCCTGACCCTGCGGTTCAATCCGCGCGGAACAGGAGTCTTTTTATTGATGAGGTTCTCCAGAATTGCCCTGGCTATACTTTCGGGCTCTTTCATGAGCCAGGCATCAGATAACCCGTCGTACATGAAACAAAAAACCATATCCGCCGCATGTGGTGGCAGCAGGATATCCATAAATACATGGTAAATGAATACATATCTTTTTCGTGGATCCGGGTCCGTTTCATGAAAAGACAACATAATGCCATTTTGAGCAAGCAGGGCTACCCAGCGATCTATTATTTCCTGAACTTCAAACTCACTTAACAGATTAATGTCTTTGATTGATTCCTGAAAGCCGATTTTCTCTCTGATACGCAGTATGTTGGTCATATTGGGATGTTTTGATAAAATTCAAAACATCCCTGGAAAGGAAAAAGGGATAAACAACATGTTTTCATGTGTTTATCCCTCTCGATTCCGTGTTTTTAAACGTATTGTCCTAGTTTTACAACCGATGGAAACCCTTAAAAGAACATGGAAAAAGATATCTGTACTTCCTTTTGTACTGCTGATAAGGTTTTATAAACTGGTGATTTCGCCCTGGCTGGGTCCCAAATGCAGGTATACCCCCACCTGTTCCCAATATGCGCTGGACGCACTCCATAAATATGGCGTGTTCCAGGGACTGTGGAAGACCCTAAAGCGCATATCCCGTTGCCATCCCTGGGGAGGCAGTGGTTATGACCCTGCCTGAAAACGCTCAGCAACCTTGCTCCAGCTAACTACCGACCAAAAAGCCGATAAATAATCTGCGCGTCTGTTCTGATACTTCAGGTAGTAAGCATGCTCCCAAACGTCAACACCCAACAGCGGAGTACCTTTTACCTCAGCAACATCCATCAAAGGATTATCCTGATTGGGTGTAGATGAGATTTCAAGTTTGCCATCTTTCAACAACAACCAGGCCCAGCCACTGCCAAAACGGGTCATACCTGCAGCACTGAACTTTTCCTTAAAGGCATCAAAAGAACCAAATGCTGCATCAATTGCCTCACCTAAAGCTCCCGCTGGCTTTCCTCCAGCACCTGGTGCAAGACTTTCCCAGAAAAATGTATGATTCCAGTGACCCCCACCATTGTTTCTTACTGCTGGCGAAATTGAACCTGCTGACGCTACCAGCTCTTCAAGCGATTTGCCTTCATTCGGAGTTCCAGCAACTGCCTTATTCAAATTATCTACATATGCCTGGTGGTGCTTACCATGATGTATCTGCATGGTTAGCGTGTCTATATGCGGTTCCAGCGCATCGTGTGCGAATGGTAAAGCGGGTAATGTAAATGACATAAGTTTTATTTTAGAGTACAAAGATAGTAAAAGACAAACATGCGAAGAGTGGAAAGGGAAAAGACACGAAGGGAACAATCGTAGATTTTGGATCAATGACGTTTTGACCGGAAGAAAGATTTCATCAATTCCGCAGCCTCATCTGCCAATAAACCTGTTAATAATTGTGTCTTTGGATGAAACGGGTTTCGGTCTTCTGTATAAACATGATGTCCGTTCTTTACATCACTTGCACCCCACACAACACGTCCTGTCTTACTCCAGTGCAAAGCCCCGGCACACATCAGACAGGGCTCAACAGTTACATAGAGCGTTGCATCTGGCAGGTACTTGGAACCCAGGGCATTGAATGCTG
>CANHUF010000131.1 GCA_947463715.1 Sphingobacteriales bacterium | reverse complement strand
TATCATCGCCTTTACTACTTTTTGATCAGGCTGTACCAAAAGGTTAAACCGCTCTGCAGCCAATCCAAAAGAAAGCCGGTGGGTGATCATTGGCAAGGGATTAATCTGCCCCAGCTGAATAGCCTGCATCACCCTTTTAAAATCCTCACGTGTTGCATTTCTGCTACTCATCAAAGTGCCTTCACGCTTGTGAAATTCAGGATGACTGAATGAAATCTCACCCAGTTGCAATCCGACCAATACATAAGTTCCAGCATGAGCCATATAACGAAAAGCGTGGTTGATGGCATTGAGGTTGCCTGTTGCATCGATTACAACAGCAGGCATTTCCCCATCCGTTATGCTGCGCAAAGTTTCAGCAACATCCGCCTTTGATGGGTTTATAACATGTTCTACGTTTAAAATTTTTCTGCAAAAATCCAACCTGTGTTCCTGTGTGTCTGCAACAATGATTTGCGCGCCTTTCAGGCGCGCAAATTGTATTAACCCCAAACCAATGGGGCCAGCCCCGGCGATAAGAACCCAGTCGCCAGATTGCATGCCAGACCTTTCAACAGCATGTGCCCCGATTGCAAGGGGCTCCACAAGCGCAAGCTGGTCATCATTCAACCCTTCGCCTTGAACCAGCGTATAACTTGGCACTAACAGGTGACTGGTCATAGCCCCATCAACGTGCACGCCAGTAACTTTAAGTGATGCGCAGCAGTTTGTCTTGCCCTGCCTGCAGGCAATACAGGTTCCGCAATGATAATACGGTATGATCGTCAGCCGGTCGCCTGCGCTGAAACCGATTGCATCACCCGCTACATACTCAGCTGCAATTTCATGACCAAGTATACGGGGATAGGTAAAGAAAGGCTGAGTGCCGTCAAATGCATGCAAATCAGTGCCACAAACACCAACCTGACGAACCTTGACAAGAGAATATCCTGGCCTTATTTCAGGCAGAGCTGTTTGTTTGTACTCAAAGCGACCGGGTGTCTGACATACAAGGGTATTCATTTCCCAAAAGTAATTCAGATTGTGTTGCTGAGCTTTTTTTTCATTGCGAAAGCTTAACTTCAGTATCCCTTAAATAACCATATGAATAAGTTTATCTCTAGCTTGTTGCTCATATTTTTTTGCCTTAACGGCAGTGCACAGGTATCCAGGATGCCTGCTTATCCCCTTATCACCCATGATCCCTATTTCAGCATTTGGTCTTTCAATGATAAATTGAATGAAGGAGCAACCCGGCACTGGACTGGCACAGATCATTCTCTGATCGGATTGGCCACCATAGATGGCAAAACCTTTCAAATCATGGGTAAACTGCAGATGCCCACTATCACCATTTTAACACCGGGCGAAACTGAACCAGCAACATGCATGTATACAGAAACAAAACCTGGTGACGACTGGATGCAGCAGGACTTTTCAACTAATGCCTGGAAAACCGGCAAACTGCCTTTTGGAAAAGGATGGGATGACCAGTTCCAAACACCCTGGAACAGCAGGGAGATCTGGATGAGAAGAACATTCAACATGAATGAACTCAATATAGACCAGCTCATGCTTCAACTCCGGCATGATGATGATGTGGAAGTTTATATCAACGGTATGCCGGCCTATTCATGTGCAAACTGTCACCTGAAGGAGATCAAAGAATATCCACTGTCTGATGCAATCAAACAATCTCTGAAAAAAGAAAATAACCTTATTGCCATACACTGCACCAATCCAAGAGGAAACGCATGGCTTGATGCGGGATTAAGCAAGCAGGAAGTTCCTACAAAAATTGAACTGGCAAAACAGTTATCGGTTAATGTAACCGCAACCCAGACACAATACAGGTTCGCCTGCGGCGCCGTTGAAATTGCATTGGATTTTTTGTCGCCCCTGCTGGCAACAGACCTGGACCTGCTGTCAAGACCTTTGAGCTATATCAGCTTCCGTGCAAGAAGCCTCGATAATAAGAAACATGATGTTGCCATTCACTTTAATGTAAGTGCACAAATTGCGGCAAACAATAAAAAACAAGAGGTTAACATCACCCATATCAACCCGGAAGAACACACCATACTGAAAGCCGGTATACCGAACCAATCGATTTTAGGTAAAAAAGGAGACGATGTTAGAATTGACTGGGGATATGCATATCTCGCCAGCGCTGACAATAAATTCCATGTAGCACCAACCAATACTTCAGCTATCCTGAGGTATGCCTCAACAGGCGAACTAAGCGCGTTTGCTCATGACAAAGCAGATTATATGTCTGGCTATTATAAGTTTGAAGCCCAACAAACATGGAGCCCAAAGGCCACCCTGATGCTTGCCTACGACGACATCAAATCCATTCAGTATTTTGGGAAAGACCTGGACCCCTGGTGGAAAAAAATACATGGCAACATGGAAAATCTTTTGAAGGCAGCTGCAACTGAAAAAGATAAGATTTTCTCAAAATGTGAGCAGTTTGACAGTGCACTTTATGAGGAGGCATCTAAGGCCGGCGGAAAAGAGTATGCCGAGCTCTGCGTTGCAGCTTACAGACAATCACTTGCCGCCCACAAACTGGTGAGAGGCGAAAACGACGAAATCCTTTTTCCACAAAAAGAAAACTTCAGCAATGGCTCAATATGGACTGTTGATGTAACATACCCTTCTGCTCCACTTACCTTACGCTATAATCCGGCATTACTCAAAGGCATGGTAGAACCCCTGATTGTTTACAGTGAAAGTGGAAAATGGACAAAACCATTCCCTGCACACGACCTGGGCACTTACCCCCTTGCAAACGGACAGACTTATCCGGAAGATATGCCCGTTGAAGAAGCCGGCAATATGATACTTTTAATTGCTGCGATTTGTAAGGCCGAAAAAGATTTCAGTTTTGCAAAAGCGCACTGGCCTGTCATCACACAATGGGTAAACTTTCTGATTAAAGATGGATTTGATCCTGTAAACCAGCTTTGCACAGATGACTTCGCAGGCCGGCTGGCCAGAAATATCAACCTCTCCATGAAAGCCATTACAGGCATCGGCGCCTATGCCCAGATGGCCGAGGCACTTGGGTTCAGAACTGAAGCAGCAAACATGAAAAAAACTGCACTGAATTATGCACAAAAATGGATGGAGATGGCAGATGACGGAGACCATTATGCATTGACGTTTGGCAACAAAGGAACCTGGAGTCAGAAATACAACCTGGTATGGGATAAGCTGCTGAACCTCAACCTGTTTCCACAAGCTGTATACGATAAGGAAGTAAGCTATTATTTAAAAAAACAAAACAGTTTTGGCCTGCCACTGGACAGCAGGCGAACCTATACCAAAAGCGACTGGGTCATCTGGAGTGCCACCCTCGCAGGTAAAGAAGCTGACTTCAAAGAACTAATTAAACCCATTCACCACTTCATGAGCAACTCAACATCAAGGGTTCCGCTTAGCGACTGGCACGAAACTACAGACGGGAAGCAGGTAGGCTTCCAGGCCAGAAGTGTTGTTGGTGGCTATTTCATCAAAATGCTTGAACAATACTGGAAAAACAAATAACATGACAACTGCTACTTTACCTACAACCCCTTTGCAACGGCTGACTTCGCTGGATTTCATGCGTGGTTTGATAATGATTTTACTCGCACTTGAAGCAGCCGGACTGTACGACTCCCTCTATGATGCTTCAAAAGGCTTAGCTGCAGAACATCTAATGGAACAATTCCACCATCACCCCTGGAATGGTCTTCGCTTCTGGGACCTGATACAACCTGCATTCATGTTCATGGCAGGGACAGCCATGGCATATTCCATTGCTGGCATGAAATCAAGGGGAATACCACAAACAGAGAGGACAATAAAAATATTGAAACGGTGTGGCTGGCTTTTTTTTTGGGGTGTTTTGAATTATGCGGTCAGAAAAAAAGGACTATCATTTGAACTCTGGAACGTGCTGACACAACTCTCTTTTACCATCCTGGTTGCCTACTTGATTTTTCATTGGGGAACAACTCAGCAAATTCTTTTCTGTTTTGGAATCCTTTTACTGACAGAAATTTTATACCGCTATACAGGAGTACCTGGTTTCGATCAGCCATTTACAGATCAACAAAATTTTGGAAACTACGTTGACCAACTCCTGATGAATAAAATAAATAAAGGAGGATGGGTAGCCATCAACTGTCTTCCAACAGCTGTTCATACCATCGCAGGTGCATTGGTTGGCAAAATGCTTATGGATCCTGCTCAAAACAAAATAAAACCATTGGTTTATTGGGGAATCGGCTGTCTTCTTATCGGTTATGGTCTGGATTGGATGAGCATCACACCAATCATTAAAAAAATTGCCACTACATCATTTACCATAAGTTCACTGGGATGGTGCCTACTGTTAATGGCAACTTGTTACTACCTGATTGATATCAAGGGAAGAAAGAACAAACTTTCTTTTTTTCTGGTTATAGGTATGAACTCGATTTTCATTTACCTGTTTTTTGAAATTGTTGGCGCACGCTGGTTCAATGGTTATGTCAACGCCATTGTAAGCGGACTATTTTCAGGTATAATGCCAGAGCTGCTTTTAAGTGTTTTAGGGAGCATCACCATATTTTTACTGGAATGGGGACTCTGCCTTTTTCTTTTTCGCAAAAAAATCTTTTTCAGGCTTTGATCAATGCAGAGAAGCGTTCAGTAAGTTGCTGAACGTTTCTTTTTAATGCTTTTCTTTCCTGATCTTTTAAGCGAATGAAAGCATTATCATTCAACTTCCCAACTACTGCCTCCTGCTCTGCATCATTATCATATACCATTTTCCGGAATGGATTGGTCATGTCTTTCTTTCTGGACTGCACAATTCCTTTATATACTTTTTCATTGATTGCAACGTAATCATGAATGAAATCAGCCATTCGGTCTGTTACGAAATCTTTTTTCTTCAGGTTATCTATCTCAAGTAAACTGGCAATGGCATGATACAGTACAAAGTCATCAAAATCAATTGCAGCTTGCGCATACTGCTGATGAAGGTTATCCCAGCTTGAAATCTTACCCTTTCTTACCTTTTGGAGCAATTCTTTAAACCGGGTAGCAGGCATGAGTTGTCCACCCAGGTTTACCCATTCATCACGCCTGGATTTAGTCAACCATCCATTGATCGTTTCCAAAGAAAGTGCATCTTTTTCATCACACAACCTGCCAACGAGATGCCCCAGGGCATAATACCTTACCATTTCTTTATATGCTTCATATGCCTTCCGAGCTTTCAGAACAACCACCTTACGTTTACTGTTTTCAAATCCATCCGCAAGCACTTCCAATCCATCAACAGATGCATCTCCGGCACCCAAGAGTTCCTCCCCTTTCTGAATGCATGCTTCATCAGCAGGAATGGATTTACCCGCTTGCCTGAAATAAGCCTTACCCGTGAACAATCTCAGGTAATGTAGGGCATCGAAAATTTCATTCACACTATCAGGGGCAAGACTATTGTATTCGAGTGAAAGTTCTTTTACCTTCCTTGCATCACGATCCTTGTATTTCCATTCATTGCGCTGCAATGCGTAATAATTATACTGAAACCAGTATGCCGGCAATATCCTGAGTTCATTTGAAGTAGGGTCATTGATAACCAATGAAAAAGGAACCGGTATGTTCAATTCAAAAGGGAAATCCCCCTTTGCAAGCAATGTAAATGAGGCAAACCTGGAGTTGTGTTTCAGACTCACACACAACCCGGGCCAGAATCCCCTTCCGGCAATCAGTTCACCATCCGCACCCCTTGAATTATGATTTGAACCAATTGTTGCCCCGGCAGCCACATTTGTTTGCCCCATCAGCAAAGAGGCACACAGAAAAGAGTTGTTGTGGTGTTGCTCATGGAAAGGATATATGAGGGAATTCAATACTTCACAACAGGAGATGGTGGCATTATTACCGAGGTAGGAGTTGATAAGCCTGGCACCATATTTTAATTGCGAATGGGATGCCATAAAAAACCGCACTGCTTTTACCCCATAAAATATCCTGCATCCAACACCAACAATGCCATTAACCAGTTCTACACCCTCGCCAATTTGCGTATTGGCATCCTCCGTACTGTTGATGGTAACATTTTTAATTTTATTTGCGCCTTTAATATAGGCATCACTGCCGATAAGCACATCCTTGATCATTTTACAATTCTTGATAACCGTTCTGTCACCTATTTTCCCATAATGCCCGTGTTTGTCGTCAAACCGGCTGATGGTAAAGCGATAAAAAGCATCCATCAAAGCCTCGTCATCTCTGTATTTTGACCACAAATAAGCGTCTGCTGGCAACATACCGTTGAAAGTCAATACTTTCCTTCCTCCATTCTCGTTACAGAGCTCGAGCCAGATACGAGAGCTTTCAGACTCCCCCTGTTTTACAACACCATTGCCGAACTTCGCAGTACTGGTGATGGCTAATTCATTGACATTGGCAATCATCACATCATTACCAACAACATAATGTGAAAAATAATTCACGTTATGAATACATACATTGTCTCCAAAATCACAACTGATGATGGTTGAATTAAATAAACCAACAGGCAATATTAAATCATGAAACTCCAGTGAATAGGGCTCCAGCATGCCTATCCGCACAAGTCCAAAAAAACTGCAATTTTTAACCAGCTGTGGATCAAATTTTTCAGAAACAAGGATATGGTTCCAGTTGTCTGATGTATTGTTATTGCGAACCAGAATTTCTATTTCTGATGCCGACAGACTTCTGTAAGTAATACCACTTTTATTATACTTATTGCGGAGGTAATATTCATCAGCACCCTGCGGAAGGTAATTCTGACCAATAAATCCATAACCTATTGCAGAAACAGGTTGTTTGGTAATTTTATTCATAGGAAGTTTATTCTACGGTTACACTTTTAGCGAGGTTTCTTGGACGGTCAACATCCAGACCGCGCGCAACACCAATGTAATAGGAAAGCAACTGCAGGGGAATCACATTAAGAATAGGCGCAATCAGCTCATCGGTTTCTGGAACCGGAATCAGATCAGCAGTAAGCGTTTCAACAGTATTATCACCCTCGGTAACAACAGCGATAAGTCTTCCTTTACGGGCGTTTATCTCCTGCATGTTGCTGACTACTTTTTCGTGGTAAGCATCTTTTGT
>CANHUF010000130.1 GCA_947463715.1 Sphingobacteriales bacterium | reverse complement strand
AGTCCATTGCCATTGAAAGAGTGGGTTTGTATATTCCTGGTGGCACTGCGCCTCTTTTTTCAACAGTGCTGATGTTGGGGATACCAGCTCAGCTTGCAGGCTGTAAAGAAGTTGTTTTGTGTACGCCGGCGAACAAAAACGGTCAGGTAAATCCTGCTATTTTATATGCTGCTCAGAAAACAGGAATAAGTGAAATTTACAAAGTAGGTGGCGCGCAGGCAATTGCGGCTATGGGTGTTGGTACTGAATCCATTCCCAAAGTAGATAAAATTTTTGGTCCGGGTAACCAATACGTTACCGCTGCAAAACAACTTATTCAACTAAATGGGGTGGCTATTGACATGCCTGCTGGTCCGAGTGAAGTTTGTATCCTGGCGGATTCATCTGCCAACCCGGCATTCATTGCCGCAGATTTACTTTCCCAGGCTGAGCATGGCATTGATTCACAGGTCTTTTTGGTTTCTGATTCAGAATTTGTGCTTTCAGAAACCCTTCGGGAGTTGAAGATTCAACTTGAGCGACTGGAACGGAAAAAATTAGCCGCATCTGCTCTCGAAAACAGCAAAGCAATTCTTGTTCACAACCTTGATGAAGGTATGGAGCTTGTGAATGCCTATGCTGCAGAACACCTGATTATCGCATCAGATAAAGCAAGTGATTTTGTTTCACAGGTTAGGCATGCAGGGTCTGTATTCCTTGGTAATTATACACCAGAAAGTGCTGGGGACTATGCAAGCGGAACCAATCATACCCTGCCTACTAATGGATATGCAAGGGCCTACAGTGGCGTAAGTTTAGATAGTTTTATCAGGAAGGTAACATTTCAGCAGATAACCGCTGATGGTATAAAGCATCTTGGTCAAACAATTATTACCATGGCTGAAGCTGAGGGGCTTGATGCTCATGCAGAAGCTGTAAGAATCAGAATTAAATCCCTGAAAGATGTTTAGTCCAGACAATTTAGTAAGAAATAATATCAAAGCGCTCAAGCCTTATTCTTCTGCACGAGATGAGTTTAAGGGAGATGCAAGTATTTTTCTCGATGCCAATGAGAACTCACTTGGTTCCCCGCTGTTGAAGTGGTACAACCGTTATCCGGATCCTTTACAATGGAAAATTAAGGAGAAACTGGCCGCCATTAAACAAGTTCCGGTTGAAAAGATTTTTCTTGGCAATGGCAGTGATGAACCGATCGATTTATTGTTTAGATGTTTTTGTGAACCGGGCCTGGATGAAGTCATCATCTGTCCACCCACATACGGTATGTATGAAGTTTCTGCCAACATCAATAATATAAGCCTGAACAGGGTTCCACTTACCGCCAATTTTCAACTTGATCTTCCCGCGCTTGAAGAAGCCATCAGGCCCAATACAAAAATAATCTGGATTTGTTCACCTAACAACCCTTCAGGAAACAGTATTGACAGGCAGGATATTGAAATGGTGTTGAATAATTTCGACGGACTGGTTGTTATTGATGAAGCATATATCAATTTCTCCAGGCAGCGTTCCTTCGTTACTGATTTAACTGATTATCCCAACCTGGTTATATTACAAACCTTAAGTAAGGCATGGGGTCTTGCAGCATTAAGACTTGGAATGGCATTTGCTTCCCCGGAAATAATTGGCTACCTGAACAAAGTCAAACCGCCCTATAATATCAGTCAGCCAGTGCAGGATCTTGTCCTGAACGCGTTGGATGAAGTTGGTCAGGTTAATGATATGATTCGTGTTTTGGTGGATGAAAGGAAAAAACTTGAAGCTGATCTTCTACAATGTAATCAGGTTTTGATTGTTTATCCGTCTGATGCCAATTTCCTGCTGGTGAAGTTTAAAGATGCAAAATCCATGTACAATTATCTTTTGGAAAAAGGAATTGTGCTGAGAGACAGAAGCAATGTATTGCTATGCGACCAGTGTTTGAGGATTACAGTTGGAACTTCAGCTGAGAATGAGCAATTACTTGCAACTATTTCTGGATACAATCAAACTACAACGCCATGAAGAAAGTTTTATTTATAGATAGGGATGGGACACTTATACTCGAGGCTCCACCAACGTTTCAGATTGATAGTTTTGATAAACTGAACTTTTATCCTGAGGTATTTCAGTATCTGTCTCGTATTAACAGGGAGTTTGATTTTGAAATGGTGATGGTTTCCAATCAGGATGGATTAGGGACCAGTTCATTTCCTATGGATACTTTTGAGCCGGTTCATAATCATATCATGAAAACACTAGCGGGAGAGGGGATTGCTTTTGATGCTGTGCATATTGATCCCAGTCTTCCTGAAGAGAATTCTCCGAACAGAAAACCTGGAACGGGCATGCTGACAAGTTATTTTCAGGCTGATAAATATGATTTGGCGGGGTCTCTTGTGATAGGCGACAGAATTACGGATATTCAGCTTGCAAGCAACCTGGGATGTAAATGTATTCTATTGAACAATCCTGGTGGGGCAGGATTTATCGAGCTGGATAAACTTTCGCCTGAGCTCCAATCAGCAGTGGCGCTGGAAACACAAGATTGGTCAAGTATTTATGCTTACCTCAAAAATGGATTAAGAAGGGTAGAACATATAAGAAATACGAGTGAAACTAAAATCGCAATCAAACTTGATGTTGATGGTTCCGGTATTTCACATATCAAAACCGGTATTGGATTTTTTGACCACATGCTTGATCAGATTGCGAGGCACGGGAAAATGGATCTGAGTATACAGGTGAATGGGGATTTACATATTGATGAACATCATACAATTGAGGATACTGGAATCGCATTGGGTGAAGCCATGTATATGGCTTTATCTGATAAACGGGGTATGGAGCGGTATGGTTTTGCATTACCAATGGATGAGGCTGAGGCTAAAGTTTTAATTGACTTTGGAGGAAGGAACTGGATTGTATGGAATGCGAGCTTTAACAGAGAGAAAATAGGGGATATGCCAACAGAAATGTTTTTTCATTTCTTCAAATCTTTCTCGGATGCAGCAAAATGTAACCTCAATATTTCCTGCTCAGGTGAAAATGAACACCACAAAATTGAAGCTATTTTTAAAGCATTTGCAAAAGCCATCAGAATGGCAGTAAGAAAAGATCCCTTTCATGATGCATTGCCTACCACAAAAGGTATCATTTAAAATGAAAGACCCGGTGAGAACACCGGGTCTTAATGTCTTTTTCAGCCAGTTGGATTGTTATGATGTCGTTTCACGGTTCTGTACCTTGGTTTTTTAGGAATTGGAGTTGGCTTTAGGACAATTGGATGTTTGGTTTTTGATTAGGATGTTTGGAAATACTGGATTTGGTTTTTGTTTGGATGATTGGATTTTTTTGGTTTTTCTGGATTGTCGGTTTTTCGGTTTTTCAGTTATTGGATTGTTGGATATTGTTAGAAAATTTATTCAAGAAACGAAGGACTTGTTCAAAGGAATTGGATGGTTTTTGGTTTTTCAGGATGGTTGGTTTTTTAGTCCGTTTGTTTTTCGTTTAACTTTCTGATACAAAAATAATTCATCTGTAGACTCTCTACAAGAGCAAAACCGCCCTTTTATCAGGATTCAGTTTTTACCCTTTTTGGTGTGAAAGTACGCATGAAGTACTAGTATTTCTACGTTTTCAGTTAGCAAGGGCCTGTAAGATATCGTATTTTGTGATAATATGAAGCGTTCCTGTCTCATCTTTACTTAAGACTGCTCCATTTTCTTTGCTGATAAGTTTACTTATTTTCTCAACAGGTGAATTGTAATCAACCATGGGGTAGGCATTTTCAAGCACATTGCCTATGGGTTCCTTACTGAAGTTATTATCTGAAAACATTTTCTGGAAAATTCCGTTTTCACTGATAGAGCCTATCAGTTCATTTCCATCCATTACAGGAATATGTTCTATTTCATATTTTTTCATTAATCCAACAGCATCAGCAATGGGTTGATCTGGATTAACCACGATTAATTTTTGTTTTTGTCCCCTGGAGGCCACGATGTCTTTGAAAGTTTTTACTTCAAGAAAACCTCTTTCCATCATCCACTGATCGTTATATATCTTGGCAACATAGCGGCTGCCATGATCATGAAATATACAAACCGCGATATCATCAGGTTTCAACCGATTGCTTAATTGCATAAGTCCCTGTAGACAACTTCCCGCACTGTAACCGCAAAATAAACCTTCTTCCTTTGCAAGCCTCCTGGCCATAATGGCCCCATCTTTATCTGTAACCTGTTCAAAATGATCAATTACAGACATATCAAAGTTTTCAGGAACAAAATCCTCTCCGAATCCTTCTGATATATATGGATGGACCTCACTCATATCTTTGATGCCCGTCCGGTAATATTTTGTCAACAAAGATCCGTATACGTCAATAGCCCAGATTTGGATATCCGGATTTTTTTCTTTCAGATACATGGCGGTACCTGTAACTGTTCCCCCTGTTCCAGCAGTACATATTAAATGGGTGATTTTCCCATCAGTTTGATCCCAGATCTCCGGTCCGGTAGATTCATAGTGTGCCAGCCTGTTGGCAAGATTATCATATTGGTTGGCATGAAAAGAATTGGGAATTTCTCTTGCCAATCTTCTCGCAACGGAATAATAACTTCCCGGATCTTCAGGTTCAACGTTGGTTGGACAAACAATCACCTCTGCACCAACTGCACGGAGGATATCTATTTTTTCCTTTGATTGTTTGTCGGTTGTAGTAAATATGCATTTGTATCCCTTGACTATGGCTGCCAAAGCAAGCCCCATACCGGTATTGCCGGATGTGCATTCTATGATTGTTCCACCGGGTTTCAGTTTCCCTTCCCTTTCTGCTACTTCAACCATTTTCAGGGCCATCCTGTCTTTGATGGAATTGCCCGGGTTGAAATAATCTACCTTGGCCAGTATCTGACAGGGGAGTGCCCGTGTGATGTTATTCAACCGAATTAACGGCGTGTTGCCAATGGTTTCGAGGATGTTGTTTTTGATATTCATCTTTGTCTGGTTAACAGGACAAAGCTAATTCAAAATCAGCCCTTTGCTGATAAGTTTTTTTCCGGGCTTTCAACTTCAAAACTCAGTTTGGCATTAATCCTGTATGCTTCAATTTTATTGTTTTTGTCAAGCACAACACTGTGTTCCTTTATATACAAAGACCTGATGTTGTGAACTGTCTTGGATGCCTCATGAACAGCCTGTTGCGCTGCATCTTCCCAGCTTTTAGGTGATTCGGCGAGTACTTCAATGACTTTTACAATAGACATGGCATTAGATTTTATGATGAGTATGCAAGGTATGCTGGAATTATTGGCTGCCAGTTGACCCTCATCAGTATAGCATGAAGTTTTAATCATCGGATCACATGACACTAAATTGGAATTAGTTGTGGAGAATCGGTTCTTTTTGAGAAAAAATACAATGCCTAAGAAAAAGCATCAAACACCAGATACACCTCCTGAGATAATACCTCCTGATAGTCCGGAGTACCAGCCCTACATAGATCCAGAGGATCCTTTAATTCCGGAAATCACCCCGGATGATATTCCGGAGGAAGATCCTTTTGAAACGCCTCCTGTTGAGGTGCCTCCACCAGGAGAGGGTCCGTAATGATTAAACTCATGCAGGTTACTGATTTGAAATCTGGGAAACCGGCACTTGAAAATTGTAATATTGTATCAGTCGGTTGACAGTATTTATTGCTGATGCCGGTAAGATTAAAGCAGACAATAAGGCTTCGTAAAAAGAGTCAAAAACTGCTGTATCGCGGAACTGGAGACATCCAGTTCCTTTTTTTATATAAAAACACCCCAACAAAAGTTGAGGTGTTTTATGTGCCCAGAACAGGAATCGAACCTGCACTACCTTGCGATAACCAGATTTTGAGTCTAGCGCGTCTACCAGTTCCGCCATCTGGGCTCAGGACTGCAAATGTATCATTTCCTGTTTTAACAACCAATAGTTTCTGCATATTTCTGTCTATGACTTTTTAATTTTGTATCTTTGTAATTATTATACGGGGCTGACCGGTATCGACAGCGTAGATCTTTGAAAGTAAGCATGCAGTGCGTTGCGAATGTTGCACTTTAATCTGAACTCGAAACCAATAAATGGCGAGAATACTTACGCCATGGCTGCCTAATCAGAGATTAGCGCACCCATTATAGCCGACTGACGGGCCTGCCTTTGCCAAGTCACTCCGCTGAATCAAAAGAAACTAGGCTGCTTCAACCTCAGGCTGTGCCGGTTGACTAAGACCATTCAGCTACGGAAATTGTTGGTTTGTCTGGTTCCTGCATTTTCCCTACAATCAATTCCAAAATAAGCATGTAGAAAGCTTTCGGCGAATATGTTTGGACGTGGGTTCGAATCCCACCAGCTCCACAAAATAGTTAATCATAGCATTTTAAGCCCGGGGATTTCATACCTCGGGCTTTTTGTATTTACTTGTTTAACGATTAATATAAAAAGTCAATAAAATTTATATATTTGATTGACCTATCAATTAAAACATTTTTAAATGAAACCGTTGAGCTTCAATAACAAACTGATTCAAACTTTTTTTGCAGGTTTACTTTCATTCAGTCTACTGATTTCTTTGAGCGCCGCAACGCCATCTCTGGAGGATAACCCTGATTCTATCCAGGGAGTTTGGAAAACAGGCGAGGGAAATGCCATGGTCCGCATTTATAAAAATGGCGAAAAATATCAAGGTAAAGTTGTATGGTTAAAAGAACCAATTGACCCGGAAACAGGTAAGCCCAAAGTGGATAAATTTCATCCGGATGAGGCCTCTAGGACACGTTCTGTGCTTGGACTAATCAACGTTTGGGGTTTTGTTTATCAGGAAAAAAATCTATGGTCAGAAGGAAATATTTATGATCCTAAGAACGGTAATACTTATTCATGCACAATCAAAATGATAAACCCCAATACCATAGAGGTTAGGGGGTTCATTGGCGTGTCATTGATTGGTAGAACAGATACATGGACCAGGCAAGTTGCGAAATAGCAATCATCTTTTTGATATAAAAAAAGCCCCGTTTAAAGATCGGGGCTTTTTATTTGTAGTTGTTGCCTCGTCCTAAAATAAGTTGACAAAAAAGTTGACTTATTATGAGTAACAAGCATTTAAAGAGGACACAGCGGGACTACAGTTTGGCCTTTAAGTTACAGGTAGTTAATGATGTGGAAAAAGGGCT
>CANHUF010000129.1 GCA_947463715.1 Sphingobacteriales bacterium | reverse complement strand
TCTTTGCTGAGATGGATCAGGCTAAATAAATAGTGATTAGTAAATAGTCGTTAGTTACTGACTAGAATCTAAACAAAAAGCGTGGAAAATTGAAAATAAATTCAGTTCCACGCTTTTTTATTTAATTTCCACTTTTCCACTTTTCCACTATTTCTTCTCAAACCCCAATATCACCCCGTTGATGCAATAGCGGAGACCTGTTGGGGGCGGACCATCATCAAACACATGACCCAGGTGAGCTTTGCAGCGGCCACATTGTACTTCAGTGCGTTTCATGCCAAGAGTATTATCAGGCGTGTAGATGATGCTTTTTTTGGATATCGGTTCAAAGAAGCTTGGCCATCCGCAGCCACTGTCGAATTTGGTGTTGCTTTGGAAAAGGGTATTGCCGCATGCTGCGCAATAATAGGTTCCTTTTTCATCAAATTTCTCAAACTTGCTGGTCCATGGACGTTCTGTTCCTTTTTGCCTGGCAATATAATATTGTTCGGGAGTCAGGATTTCCTTCCACTTTTCTTCAGGCATGTCTACTTTTTCTTCACTCTTTCTGTTGAAAGCTGGATTTGAGGCTGAGTTACTCATTTTGGGTTCTGTTTTTTTGTTTTGATCCTGTGCCTGGCCGCAATGGATATTGACCATTGCAAGGATAATAATGATAATGCTTTTTGATTTCATGTTGATTCAGTTTTCAATCCTTATAAATGTAATTATATTTGCCTAAGGATTTTGTTAAAGGAATGTATCAATTCCAATGATTCATTCCGATTTTTGAATTTTATTAATAACCAGTAAGCCAGCAATATGTTCAACCTCATTCTCTTTGGTCCTCCCGGTAGTGGTAAAGGCACTCAGTCAGAAAAACTGATTGCACAGTATGGTTTCAAGCACCTCTCTACAGGTGATATTTTGCGTGCAGAGATAACCAATCAGACTGAGCTTGGCTTGAAGGCAAAATCTTATATGGATGCCGGTCAGCTTGTACCTGATGAGGTAGTTATCGGGATGGTGGATGCAGCCATTATGGCCAATCCGGGTGTGCATGGTTTTCTTTTTGACGGTTTCCCCCGCACCAAAGCACAGGCAGAGGCGTTGGATAATCTGCTCATGAGTCATGAATCTCATATTGACCTGATGCTTGCACTGGATGTTCCGGATGAGGAACTCATGGCCCGCATGCTCAACAGGTCAAAGACTTCAGGCAGAACTGATGATGCAGATCCTGCTATCCAGCAAAAGCGCATCAATGTTTACAAGAATGAAACGCTTGCTGTAGCTGAGCATTACAGACACCTCGACAAAGTAGTGCACATCAACGGACTAGGTTCCATAGATGATATTTTTGCCGCTCTTGCTGCAGAGATTGACGCAAGAGATTAAAAAAACGTATTTCAACAATAACAAATTTAAAACTCCCCTCTTGGTCAGGAGGGGAGTTATTAGTTTTTTTAAATAGCAAAACACATTAAAAATAGCCTTTCATCAGAGGTTATCGAATTCGTAAATGGGGTCAATTCTTGAACCTGGTTCCATCTCCATGATGGGTTTGATGATACCATCAGCCAAACCATATACCCATCCGTGTAGGTGTGGACCTTGGCGATCTTTCCATGCTTCCTGAATGATGGACGTTTTTGCGAGGTTCATCACTTGTTCCATTACATTCAGTTCAATCAGCCTGTCAACTCTTTTGCTTTCCTCAGCAATGCTGTAGAACTCTTCTCTGTGTATGCGGTAAACATCTTTGATGTTACGCAACCATTTGTTGATGATCCCAAATGAGTTTTGAGACATGGCCGCTTTTACACCGCCACAACCATAATGGCCGCAAACAATAACATGTTTCACTTTAAGCACATTTACAGCATAATGCAGTACGGATAACATGTTGAGGTCTGTGTGCACAACCATGTTGGCAATGTTCCTGTGGATGAAGATTTCACCGGGTGATGTTCCTGTAATTTCATTCGGAGGTACGCGGCTGTCGCTGCATCCAATCCAAAGGTATTCCGGGGTTTGCACATTGGCCAGTCTGGAGAAAAATTCAGGATCTTCCTTAACTTTTGTAGTGGCCCAGTTCTTGTTGCTTTCGAGTAACTTTTCGTAAGGTTTCATATAAGTTGTTGATTTATTTGTTTTTTGTTTTTTCATTGGTCAATCTTTTTCTGAATGTACATGGGTAAATTCCCCCATCTTGTATGCATCCTTGAAATTCATGAGGGTGATGTTGATGTTTTTGTCTTTTGATCCATAGTTTACAAAATCCCGCAACAGTTCCAGTACATCATGGTCAATGTATACGGTATTGGCTGCATTCACAATGACTGTGCTGTTTTCGGGTAATGCACCGAGTGTTTGTTTGATGGCGGCTTTGTTGAGGAAGGATACTTCCTGTGCGAGGTCGATATGAATGGTTTCTCCTTCATGGTGTTTTTCTTTTCTGAAGAAATAAGCCAGTTTCATATTACCTGCGAGGATGTAAAAAATGCTGACTACAAGTCCGATACCCACACCTTTGAGCAGGTCTGTAAATACAACTGCAATAACGGTGATAATAAATGGAATGAACTGGTGTTTTCCGGAGTGCCAGATGTGTTTGAATACTTTAGGGCTGGCAAGTCTAAGACCAATCATAATCAGGATAGCTGCCAGGCTGGCCATTGGGATTTTGTTGAGGAGGCCGGGAATCGCTACAACAGCCAGCAGCAGGAAGATGCCATGAAAGATGGCTGACCATTTCGTTTTTGCCCCTGCATTGATATTGGCAGTAGTCCTAACGATTACAGAAGTCATGGGTAGACCACCAATCAGACCAGACAGCATATTGCCTATACCCTGTGCGCGCAGTTCTGCATTGGCACTGGAATACCTTTTTTGTGGGTCCATTTTATCGCCTGCTTCTAAACAAAGTAAGGTTTCTATACTTGCCACAATGGCGATTGTCAAACCCACCACCCATACCTGTGGATTGGTGAAACCGGCAAATGATGGTGTTTGGAATTGGGAGAAGAAGTCAGCAACGGAACTGGCAGTAGGTAATATAACCAGGTGTTCATTCGCGATGATCCATTGTGGTGCGGCAATTTTGAACACTTCATTCAATAGAATGCCTGCTAACACAGCAACTAATGCACCTGGAATGGCTTTAATTTTCTTCAGGGCAGGTACTTTGTTGAAGGCAATGATGATGGCAATTGAAACCACTGCTACAATGATGGCACCGGTGTGGGCAAAATTGAGCGAATGAATTAATTCGCCGAAGAAACCTTCATCTTCTTTCAGGAGTTGATAGGAAAAGAAATCACCTTCATGTTCCAGGTCGTAACCAATGGCATGGGGTAATTCTTTTTTAATAATGATGATACCAATGGCCACCAGCATCCCTTCTATGACACTGGTTGGAAAATAGCTCGAAATACCACCAGCCTTTGCCAGTCCAAGTACCAGTTGAATCAAACCAGCAATCATCACTGCAGCCAAAAATGTTTCATATCCCAGGTCAGTTACTGCTACCAGGATGATGGCGATAAGGCCTGCGGCTGGACCAGTTACACTTACATTTGATTTACTTAATACACCTACAATGATACCGCCGATTATGCCACTGATGATACCGGCAAAGGGGGGAGCACCACTGGCTACAGCTATGCCAAGGCAGAGAGGTAAGGCAACCAGGAAAACGACCATGCCAGCCAGCAGGTCTGCACTAAAGGTTTGTTTGAGAGATTTCATGCGTTGAAGGCTTGAGAGTTGGTACAAACGATATCGGAATAACGATACCTGAAAAAAATGTTATTGTAAAAATAACACGTATCTGATATACTGCCACTTCTATAAATGTGCAGTTTACTCGAGATGTCGTTAAAGCTAAATTTGAAAAAAGGAAAGGGGTGGTGGGGTTGGAATGTCATCAGCAGGGCGGGAATGGTAATCCTGCCTGATGGCATATAAAGTTGCTGATTTGCTGGTGTTAAGCAGCAGGCTGTCATTAAAACAGTGAAAAAATATGTCTGATTTTTTTAGGTCTTCGCTATTTTCCGCGCTCTTCCCGTCGGCATCGGCACCGGTATTGCATATCTCTTCTATCATTTGGTTGCCATAAAAAATAGCACCAACCTCCTTTAACGGAAGTAGTTGAAAGGAGATAATCATCAGCAGGAGGTATGCAAATATTTTCTTATTCAAAGCACGTAAAACTACAATACGAAATCAATAAATGGATGATTCCGACCCAGTTTTAATAAAAAAATATTATTTGAAAGATTAAATCGGCTTATATATTAAGTCCGCCGCAGGCACTGATTACTTGTCCGGTTATATAACTGCTCAGATCCGAAGCCAGGAACAGGGTGGTGTTGCCTATCTCTTCAGCGGTACCGAACCTGCCCATGGGGATTTTAGACATATAAGCCTGAGCACCTTCCCCTTCTTTGAGGTAGTTCGTCATATCTGTTTCGATAAATCCGGGTGCGATGGCATTGCAGCGGACGTTGCGGCTGCCAAGTTCCTGGGCAATGGATTTGGTGAAGCCTATGATGCCTGCTTTGCTGGCGGCGTAGCTGCATTGTCCGGCATTGCCGCGTACACCCACAATTGAGCTCATGTTGATGATAGAGCCCTTACGTTGTTTCATCATGGGCCTGATGACCTGCTTGGTCATGTTGAAAACGCTTTTCAGGTTAACTTCCATCACATCATCCCATTGTTCTGGTGTCATGCGCATCAGGAGGTTGTCTTTGGAAATACCGGCATTGTTTACGCAAACATCTATGGATCCAAACTCTTTTACTACATCGTTTACAAAGGCTTCTGATTCAGCATAGTTCCCTGCATTACTCCTCCAGGCTTTTGCCTTAACACCCAATCCTTCCAGTTTTGTTACCAGGGCAGCTGCTTTTTCCGCACTGCTTTCGCTGACGTATGTAAAGGCGATGTGTGCACCGTGTTCAGCAAGTTTAATGGCAATGGCTTCACCTATTCCGCGGGCAGCACCGGTAACAATGGCAACTTTATTTTCAAGTAACATATGGGGTTAGTTTAGAGAGTTTAGTTGAGAGATTTAAGTTGAGAGCGGGGCGAAATTATTGATTTTCCAGCATCTTTAAAATTTCCTCCACCAATTTCCTGTCGTTACTGAGCCGGGGGATTTTGTGCTGGCCACCGAGTTTATTTTTGTCTCTTAGCCACTGACTGAAGGTGCCGCGGGGAAGTGGCTGTATAACTGGTTCCCGGAGGGCAATCCCTTTGTGTCTTTTGGCTTCGTAGTCGCTGTTCTGTTTTTTCAGTTCTTCATCCAGTATATGCGTAAATGCACCAAGATCTTCCGGTTCTTTTTCAAATTCAATCAACCACTGATGGGCTCCGTTTCCGTCTTCACTGAAATAAACAGGGGCTGCTGTATAGTCTGTGATAACTGTGCCGGTAAGCTGGCAGGTGGCTGCTATGGCCCTTTCTGCATTATCGATGATCAGTTCTTCTCCAAAGGCATTGATGTATAACTTCAGCCTGCCGCTGACTTTGATCCGGAATGGTTTCAGGCTGGTGAACTCAATGGTGTCTCCTATCAGATAGCGCCAGAGTCCGCCATTGGTGCTGATTACGGGTGCATACTGCTGATGCAGTTCAACATCCTTGAGTCCGATGGTTCGTGGTTCATCCTTGCCATACTCTTCCAGGGGCATGAATTCATAGAAAATACCATGGTCCAGGAACAGCAGCATACCATCGGAACCGGGAATGTCCTGTGCCGCAAAGAAGCCTTCACTGGCATTGTACATTTCGAGGTAATGGATATCTTCTCCTATCAGCTTTTTGAATTGTTCTTTGTAGGGATGAAAGGAAACACCACCATGCATGTAGAGTTCAAGGGATGGCCAGACTTCCTTCATGGTTTGTTTGCCGGTTTTTTCCAGTATTTTCTGGAAAAGCACGAGGGTCCAGGTGGGAACTCCCGAAACTGAGGTAACATTTTCAAGCAGGGTTGTATCAGCCAGCAATTCAATTTTGCTTTCCCATTCATCCATGAGCGCAATTTTGAGTTCCGGCGTCCTGATCCAGTTACCCCAGAATGGCGTGTTTTGCATGAGTACGGCACTGAGGTCGCCAAAATGGGCTTCATCATGCAGGTTGCTGATGGTGTGGCTCCCGCCTATAACTAACCCTTTTCCGGTAAGGAGGTCGGATTCAGGGTTATGCATATAGTACAGCGAAAGCACATCTTTGGCTGCCTTGAAATGTCCGTCTACCAGACTTTCCTCACTTACGGGAATGAATTTGCTTTTATCTGACGTAGTGCCGCTGCTTTTTGCAAACCAGTTTACGGGTGTGTTCCAGAGGATGTTCTGTTCTCCGCCCATAATCCTTTCCACATAGGGTTTGAGGTCTTCGTAGCTGTGAATGGGAACTGCCTGCTTAAATGCACGGGTGGTGAAAAGGCTGGAGAAATCATATAATCTGCCAAATTCCGTGTATTGGGCAGCGGTCACAAGGTCTTGCAGCACTTCACGCTGTGCCGATATGGGATGCTGTATCCAGGCTTCTATCCGCCAGGATCTCAGCCTTGCCAGTGTTGATATGGCAGGACTCAAAAGTTTCATGTTGGTTGCATTGCTCAGCGATCTCCGTATAGGGATTCCTGCCGGGCTTCTTCGTGAAGATAATCCTTTCTTTTCAGTTCGAAGTTTCTTCCGAGGTAAAGTCTTCGGACTTGTTCATCTTCCGCAAGTTCTTCAGCTGTTCCGTGTTTGAAGATTTTTCCTTCTATCAGCAGGTAGGCCCTGTCGCAGATAGAAAGGGTCTCGTTCACGTTGTGATCAGTGATCAGGATACCGATATTCTTGAGTTTAAGGCGGGCTACAACGGTCTGGATGTCTTCAACAGCAATAGGGTCAACGCCGGCAAAGGGTTCATCCAGCAGGATAAATTTCGGGTCAACGGCTAATGCACGTGCAATTTCAGTGCGTCTGCGTTCGCCACCACTCAGGGAATCCCCATTGTTTTTCCGCACATGGGTGAGCCTGAATTCGTTCAGCAATTCTTCCAGCTTTTCCTTCTGTTGTTTTTTGCTGAGTTTTGTCATCTCCAGTACAGCAGATATATTGTCTTCTACCGATAACTTTCTGAAAACAGATGCTTCCTGCGGCAGGTAACCAATACCCATCTGTGCCCTTTTGTACATGGGTAGCTTCGTGATGTTCTGGTTGTCCAGAAACACCTCT
>CANHUF010000128.1 GCA_947463715.1 Sphingobacteriales bacterium | reverse complement strand
TTTTGATTAAAAGGTTAAAAAGTAAGGTATAACTCACTGATTTACAGATTTATCAATATTGCGATAATAGATATAAGTAATATCTATATTGATGTGGATTATTTGTTTATTACCTGAATCTGTCTAACTTCGTGCTCTACTAATAGCCTCACGCTATCCAATCCTCTCTGATTTACCACCCCAATTCCTTCGAAAGACTGCTGTAATCTCATTTTTCTGACACTAAACTATTGTTATGTTACACAGTCACAAACTGCGTTCTTTTGCAGTTTTAGCATCTGCTTTATTTATCCTGGATTCCTGTCAAAAGGATGCCATTGATCCCGCTCTGGAAATCGACAACGCCCGTGCAAGAACAAAAACCAAGCTAACCGCAGTTCAGCAATTGGGTAAGCAAATCTTTTTTGATGCCAGACTTTCTGAACCAATGGGTGTTCAGTCATGCGCTTCATGCCATGCCCCACAGGTAGGTTTTTCAGGGTTTGGTGATATACCAACAGGCGGAGCTGCTTCAGCTGCCGGCTTCAAGCGTGGTTTTGTTGCAGGTATCGGCGAAGGTGCTGTAATAGGTGCTTTTGGCAGAAGGAAGCCACCAACCGCTGCTTATGCTACACTAGTTCCCGTTATGGATTTTGATGGTCAGGAATTTACCGGTGGACTATTCTGGGATGGTCGTGCTACAGGTCTGCGTTTGGGCAGTACTGCTGCTGAACAGGCACTCGGACCATTCCTGGCTGATAAAGAACAAAATCATCCTGGTCCTGCGAGTGTGCTTGCCAAGTTGAAGAGTAATCGTTCCTACCTGGCCCTTTGGAAAGCTGCGTTTGGAACCTCTGAAATTGATGTGAGCAATGAAACTGCTGTTCTTGCTAATTATGACAATGTTGGTTTGGCAATTGATGCGTACGAAGGTTCTTCAGAAGTTAATCAGTATTCATCCAAGTTTGATGCTTTCCAGGCTGGCAGGTATACCATGAATGCCCAGGAAGCAGAGGGTATGGCACTTTTCAACAATGAAGCAGGATGTAATGACTGCCACAAGCAACTGGGTGGAAACAGAAACAGGCCTTTTGTTACAGGCGAACTTTTTGCAGACTTTGCCTACCACAACATCGGTATTCCGCAGAATGCCAATAATCCAGGTGGTAACTTGGCTCCCGATCCGGGTCTGGCAGGATTTCTTGCCACAAGTGATAACCTGACCTGGAGGGCTCAGGCCACTGCCAACTTTGGAAAATTCAGAACGCCAACTTTGCGCAACGTAGGCAAAGCCCAGCGTTTCATGCACAATGGTGTTTTCTCTTCACTGGAAGAAGTGGTGCATTTCTACAATACACGTGATGTTCCGGGTGCCGGTTGGAATGGTGTTCCCTGGGGAAGACCAGAATACCTGCCTACTATGGATGATCAGGCGCTTGGTAATCTCGGACTCACACCTGCACAGGAAGCTGCTGTAGTTGCTTTCCTCCGTACAATGGACGACGGATATACTGGTCCTGTTCAATAAATGATATTTTCACAGATAGAAAAAGCCCTGCAACTGCAGGGTTTTTTTATGCATGCAACTTATTCCTGAGTTGATGATGTAGGCGTGAAACCTACTTTTTAATAAAAAAATTGCACGTTTACTAAATATCACCGAACTTATAGAACATTATCCAAAGCATTGACTATCATTGGGATGTTTTGTAATAATGCTATAATAACACCGCCGTTGCTAGCCTATGTCACCAACCCTCAAAATAAGGCTGTTGATTGCTGATGATGAATACAGCGGCAGGTACACGTTAGACCTGCTGCTGCGCAAACAGCTGTCTGAAAGGAAAGACATCCATGTTGATATGGTATCAACACTGGAGGAAGTTTCAGCCCGCTTAACAGATCATTTCTATGACCTGATCTTTCTGGATATTAACTTCAAAGGGATATCTGCTTTTGAAATTGTAGACCAGATTCCAAGGGCTTCAAAACTTGTATTTGTTACAGCTTATGGGGAACATGTAATCAGGGCCATAAGAAAGAATGCATTTGATTACCTCCTGAAACCTGTAAAGCAAGAGGAACTTTCCCTTTGTCTGAGCAGGTTTTTTGAAACACGTAATGATCCTGCACAGTCTGACCTGATACAGATTCGTGAAAAGGGATATACCCGTTGGCTTAAGCTGGGTGAAATAACACACATCAAAGGGCATGGTCCTTATGCCCAGATATTCATGGTTACAGAGCAGCTGACTATTGCCAGAACCCTTAAATCACTTATGCCGGAACTGGGGGAAGATTTTATCCGGATCCACAAATCATTTCTGGTCAACAGAAAGTTCATCAAAGCTTTCCAAAGAGATCAGCTCATCTTAACCAACCAAATATGCCTACCCGTATCCCGCAACGGTATGAAAAACCTGGATACTTTCTAATACTGTTTCTGATTCTGAAAAGCTTTAGTTACGCTCAGCCAATCGGACTGCAGGCTGAAATGGAACTCAACTTTGGGCTCCGCCATAATTCTGTTCGCTGTTTCGTACAAGACAGCCTGAATCGTACCTTTTTGGGAACAGAATCTGGTTTGGTTGTACTGGAATCTCATGAACCTTATCTGGATACAATCATCCGGCAAACAGAAAACCTGCCGATAGTGAGTATCAATATGCTGGGCGACATGTTGTTTATAGGTACAGTTGCGAACGGTCTCAAAATATTTGATCTGGCACATAAACGACAGGTTCGACATCCCATACTGGATTCTATTCGTTATGTCAGACGAATCCGGAAATTCAATGATATCCTCTACATTGCTGCAAATGCATCTTCCTGGAAGGTTACACTTAATAAGAACAGGCTGTTAATGCAAAAAATTCACCGGCCTGTCAGGAAAGGATTCATCACAGATTTTTTGGAGTATAACGGCAATATATATGCCTATGATCTTAAAGCAGAGTTTCAGAGCAGGGTCTTTCAGGTGAAAGGTAATAGGGCAATACTTGCACCCTATCCTGGTGCATTTCCACCAAATCCGGTTTATTCTTTCCTAACAGGATCAGGCAATGATTCCCTGATGATCAATGCGGGGGATGGGTTTTACAACCTGGTCCATAAAAATGGTAATGCCAGTTTAGTTCATCTAACAGACTCCACTGCTAATCTGAATTACCCTGTTTGGGAAATAGCCCGTGCCAGGGAAAAAATATTCCTCGCGCTCGGACAGCAATTTCAACTTAAAATGGGATTAACCTACGAAGTGGGTGTCAATACAATCAAAGATATCAGGAATGATTTTTTTTGTCAGTCGCTTTACTACAATCCCACGCATGATGCCCTCTGGGTAGGTACCTACAACAGGGGGTTATTCATCTGGCCCAACGTTTCTCTTTCTGATCGGATACCAGCAGGCAATAAAAAAATTGAACAAGTGGTATATGGGGGTAAAGGACAACAGTATATTTATGATAAACAACACGTTTATCAATGGCAACGTGGTTCAGCTCCTGTTCAGTTGTGGGACAAAAAGTTGCATGACAGCCTGAAAAAGGAAATTATCTATGTAGATCACTGGAATGATACGTTAGGTGTGATGCGTACCAATTCAGTTACGCTTTTTGATAAAGCCGGAAAGTTAATTAATGCCTATCCTTTTTATCCCAACCAGTTTGGTCATTTCCGCGTATTGGGTGATTCCATATTCTTTTTTACAATGCACAATACCGGGGTATATGTTTTGCATAAATCAAATAAAAAAGGCAGCTTCCTCAATGACATTTCCATTGGTGTTATGTCAAGACCTTACCGCAATGGCTTTATATATTTCTCTGATGAGAAAGGTTTTTATTTTCATGACACCAATACCAAAGTATTAAAGTCGCCATTAACCAAAATTCAGGAATTTGAAATCATCGGAAATCAGCTCTGGGTGCTTATTGCAGGCCATATCATCAAGTACCGGATAAACATGAATGAAGGTGTATTGGAAGAACAGGAAAACATTACCTATACCGACCTCCTCCGGGATTTTATTCCAAACTGGATAAAGACTTCCCATGGAACATTATACGTTGGTAATAACAAGGGTTTGCTGCAGCTGGATACAGCCACTGCGCGTCCGCGCTGGTACAGTTACCTGGGTAATTACAAATCCAACCTTAATCCGGAAGTGTTCAATGATACTTTGCTGATGATACAGGACCAGTATCTTGAAAAACATCCTCTCCATCAGCTATACCAGTTGAAGGAACTCAAAAGATTCAGCATGCAGCTGGATAAGCGTGGAGAATTGTTTGCACGTTTTCCTGTAACCCTGCGTGTAAACCATACCGATTATTTTCTCCAGCGTTATGCCCTCAAACGCTTGGAGCTAAAGCATCCGGACGGAACCATTCAGACCTTGTTTACTTTGGGAAATGAATTTGCATTTCCATCCGGACTAACTGCCGGGAAATACAGTGCGGTGTTGTTTGTTAACGATGTGCAGGTTAGGGAACTGACTTTCAGGGTTACAGTACCGCTGCTTCAGAACCCCCTGTTTTATACTGCCCTCGCTGCAGTAGTCATTTTGCTTTTTTACCAGTTATTCCGGTACAGAGCCAAGCGTCAGGAACTCGAACGCAGTATGCTTGAAAACAGGTTACAGTTGTTGAAGAAGAACCTCGATCCACACTTCATCTTTAACTCACTGAACCTGACCTATATGCTACTCCTGCAGGAAAACAACAAGGAGGCCATTGACTCTATTATCCGTTTCTCTGACCTTCACCGGTATTTCCTGGAGATGATCAACAAAACTGAAATTCCATTAGCAGAGGAACTGAGGTTTATCCGTAACTACCTGGAGCTTGAGCAGAAGCGTGTTTATCTGGATGCACCTTTCAGTTATGTAATTACTGAATATGATGAAAATGCTTCCCGGATTATGATTCCCCCAATGATCCTGCATCCATTGGTAGAAAATGCCGTTAAATACTGTGGTTATGATCCGGCACAATTCCCAGAGGCACAGATTAAAATCAGTTTAATCATAACAGAAGAACAGGCAGTTATAAGAATTGAAAACTCTCTTGCGTTAAATCAATCAGATGCGGGTATTGGTTTCAAAAAAGGCGTTGAAATTGTGCGGGAGACTATCGCAATTTACAATAAAATGGGGCATCATCCGATTGACTTTCATCCCAATCTTCCTTCCAAACATTACAAGCCTGGTTTTCTTAGTGAGTTGATTGTAAAATGTTGATGATGATAAAGCAATAATTGAATGGGGGAATAGCGTAATTTTAACGTGTAAGTGAAATCAGCAACAATGAAAAAAATACTGTTTTACTGTTTTATTTCGGTCTACACTTCCTCATTATTTGCACAAACCGAAACCATCAACGGTATCTCTTTTTTCTATCCCGGTTATTTGCATGAGCGGCCCATCACAGATCAGGTTACAGCCAGGGTTTTGCTGGCGATGATGACGCAGTTTAAAACAAGTGCTGAAGCCGACTTCGGCAGTAACATCTATTTTTCTGGACTAGCTCATTTGTCTGTACGCAACTATTACAACATGAACCGAAGGGTAGAGAGGGGCAGGAGAACGGAAAAAAATTCTGCAGATTATATTTCGTTATCTGCACAACTCATGTCTACGCCAGTCGCTTTTTATGATGATCAGTGCAAGTGCCTAGACTTTGAAGGTGAGCCTGTTTACAGAGGTGAGCGAGAAAAAGGTGATGCCATGAGTGGTATGATATTTGGACTCAGCTGGGGTATCCAAAGGTATTTATTCAAAAGGCTTACTCTTGATTTCAATTTAGGTCCAGCTTATTCCACATATCTCAAATCACCACTCTTGCAGACCAATGTCACATTTTTGGTTTGGCTGGGTAAACGTGAAGAGAATTACTGGTAACCTATCTGTAAACCCTTGGTTGCATCCTTGCAGTGATCTTTTGAAAAATAAAAGCGGATGCCTGCACTCACAAAATAACTCCTGTTGAGCGTGTATGTGCCATTGGCATCAACCTGTTTGGTAAAATCCTGGTTGAATAGCATTTTGCCTCTGCCAAATTCCACCGGAAGCGATAATGCGAATCCTGATTTGATGAACATCAGTTCCGTTCCTAGAGACCAGGAGCCAGCAAAAGCAGCCTTGTTGTAATAATTGACTTTGATAGTGCTATTGTTCAGGTCAGTTTCTTTTGCAGGTAAAAAAATGGCACCAGCATTGTAATTGAAAAATAATCCGCCAAGCAGTCCGGAACCATAATAATCAGCAATGGCAAAATAACGCAGCGGAATCTTCAGTGAAAGGGCGCCATAACCACCACTGTTCAGTTTTTTGTTCACAGGTTGAGCTGTTATACTCATGTCTAGCAAGCCGTAATAAGACCAGCCCGCGCGTATACCGGCAAACCCCCTGGGGGATACATTGGCGCCAATAAAAGGGCCCTGTGCCTTTGATTGGCCGTAGAAAAGTAGCATCAGTGTTGTGATGATTAAGGTGTTTCTCATTTTGGTTGTTTCTATCGTCAAGGTAAATAAAAAAGATAAATTAGCCATAACGCCCGTTCGGATTACCTTTGTTTTGTACATGAAGAAAGCATCCAAGGAAGAGGGCATACAAGTTAACAAATACATCAGCAACTCCGGATACTGCTCACGCAGGGAGGCGGACAAACTGATAGAACAGTTTCGCGTCACTGTCAACGGTGAACTGGCATTGCCTACTTACAGGGTTATGCCGGGTGATGTGGTGGCGGTGGATGATGAAGCCATCAAATCGAAACAGAAACCGATTTACATCGCACTCAACAAGCCGGTGGGCATCACTTCCACAACCGATCTTTCTGACCGCACCAATATCATTTCTTTCATGAACCACCCCAAACGGATTTTCCCAATTGGCAGGCTGGATAAGGATTCAGACGGACTCATCCTGTTAACCAACGACGGAGACATCGTCAATGAAATTCTCCGTGCCGGTAATAAGCATGAAAAGGAATACATTGTAACGGTAGATCAGCCGCTTCAACCGGAACACATCCGCTCAATGGCGGCAGGTGTAAGAATTTTAGGTGAAAAAACCCTGCCTTGTTTCATCAGGCAGGAAGGGCAACGCAGGTTCCGCATCATCCTTGTACAAGGATTAAACAGGCAGATTCGCCGCATGTGCGAGGTATTTGGCTATAAGGTAAAAACACTCACAAGGATTCGCATCATGCATATCAGGCTGGATAACCTGGCCAACGGAAAATGGCGATACCTGAGTCCGGCTGAAACATCCGAACT
>CANHUF010000127.1 GCA_947463715.1 Sphingobacteriales bacterium | reverse complement strand
CCAAGGTGCTACTGTAACTGCTTTTGATCCTGAAGCTATGCCCAACGTAAAACAATTAATGGGGGAAAATATTGCTTTTGCAGAGAATCAGTATGAAGCACTGGAAGGTGCGGATGCTCTGATTATCGCAACTGAATGGAATGAGTTCAGGACACCTGATTTTTTGAAAATCGTAAGGGCTATGAAAAGAAAAGCGATATTTGATGGCCGGAATCTGTTTGATGTGAAGAGCATCAGTGAGCTTGGATTTCATTATGAAAGCATAGGCCGAAACTTCAAATCTAATAACTGATTTATGTCTAATAAACGTGTTCTTATTACCGGAGCTGCAGGTTTTCTGGGCTCACATCTTTGTGACAGATTTATAAGAGAAGGCTTTGACGTAGTAGGAATGGATAACCTCATTACGGGGGATCTACGTAACATAGAACATCTTTTTAAATTAAAGGAGTTTGAATTCTACCACCACGATGTATCCAAGTTTATACATGTGCCGGGTAATATAGATTATATCCTTCACTTTGCATCTCCTGCCAGTCCGATTGACTACCTCAAGATACCTATTCAAACCCTTAAGGTAGGCGCTTTGGGTACACATAATTGTCTTGGTCTGGCAAGGGCAAAGGGCGCCAGAATGCTAGTGGCATCCACTTCTGAAGTTTATGGTGATCCTTTGGTTCATCCACAAAACGAAGAGTACTGGGGTAATGTTAATCCTGTTGGACCAAGAGGTGTTTACGATGAAGCCAAAAGATTCATGGAATCAATTACCATGGCTTATCATACCTTTCATCAGGTAGAAACAAGGATAATAAGAATATTCAACACGTATGGTCCGAGAATGAGGCTAAACGATGGTCGTGCATTGCCAGCATTTATTGGACAGGCTTTGCGAGGAGAGGATTTGACTGTTTTTGGGGATGGTTCCCAAACAAGGTCTTTCTGTTATGTTGATGACCTGATTGAAGGAATATACCGGTTACTGATGAGTGATTATCCGTATCCTGTCAACATAGGAAATCCCTCAGAAATAAGTCTGCTGGAGTTTGCAGAAGAAATTCTGAAGCTTACCGGTGCAGAAACCAAGATTGTTTTCAAGCCATTACCAGCAGATGATCCCAAGCAGCGGAAGCCTGATATAACCAAAGCCAGGGAATTACTAGGCTGGGAGCCAAAAGTTGACAGAGCAACAGGATTAAAAATAACTTACGATTATTTCAAATCTTTACCACCGGAAGAACTGGTAAAGCAACCCAAAGAATTCATAAGCAGATGAAAAAAATATTGATAACAGGAGGTGCCGGCTTTATAGGTTCTCATGTAGTACGGCTGTTTGTTGATAAATATCCTGATTACCAGATTACAAATCTGGATGCGCTTACTTATGCCGGAAATCTGGAGAACCTGCTAGACATAGCGCATGCTGCCAACTATAGTTTTGTAAAGGGGGATATTACGGATGAAAACTTCATTGACAACCTTTTCAGCAGCCAGCATTTCGATGCGGTAATACATCTTGCTGCAGAAAGTCATGTAGACCGTTCCATCATGGATCCCCTCTCTTTTGTAAAGACGAATATCCTGGGAACTGCAGTACTCTTGAATGCGGTTAAAAAGCACTGGCATAATCAGTCTGGGAAACTTTTCTACCATGTATCAACAGATGAAGTTTATGGCTCACTTGGGGAAACAGGTTTTTTCACAGAAGAGACATCGTATGATCCAAGGTCACCCTATTCTGCTTCCAAGGCGTCTTCCGATCACTTGGTAAAAGCTTATCACCACACATACCATTTACCGGTAGTAATTTCCAATTGCTCCAATAATTACGGTTCACATCAGTTTCCGGAGAAACTCCTTCCGCTGATGATCAACAATATAGTAAATTCCAAACCATTGCCTGTTTACGGTAAAGGAGATAACGTGCGAGACTGGTTATGGGTAGAAGATCATGCAAAAGCCATTGATGTCGTTTTTCATACCGGTAAACTGGGTGAGACATACAATATCGGAGGCTTCAATGAATGGAAGAATATTGACATTGTTCACTTGCTGTGTAAAATAATGGACAGAAAGCTCGGCAGGACTGAAGGAGAGAGTGCTAAGCTGATAACTTATGTGAAAGACAGGGCTGGTCATGATAAGCGGTATGCCATAGATGCAACAAAAATCAACCAGGAGTTAGGCTGGAAGCCGTCTCTGCAATTTGAAGAAGGGCTGGAGAAAACAATTGACTGGTACCTTGATAATCCTCAGTGGATTGAGCACATTACATCGGGGTCTTATCAGCAATATTATCATGAACAATACCAGGCACGCTGATTATGAAAATAGAGTTAACAGGGTTTGAAGGATTGCTGGTTCTTACTCCAGCTGTATACAATGATGAGCGGGGATTCTTTTTTGAAAGCTATAATGCAGAAAGATTTGAACAGGCAGGATTAAAACATCAGTGGGTGCAGGATAATCAGTCATTCTCCCAAAAAGGTGTTATACGTGGACTTCATTTTCAAAAACCACCCCATGCACAAGCCAAACTGGTTAGGGTTTTATCCGGAAGGATTCTTGATGTGGTGGTGGATCTGAGATCAGAGCAACCGACTTATGGTAAGGTATTTGCAATTGAACTTACAGCTGAGAATAAAATGCAGTTGCTTATTCCGAGAGGATTTGCTCACGGTTTCTCTGTGTTGAGTGAAACTGCGGAAGTAATGTATAAATGTGACGGTGTTTACAACAAATCAAGTGAGCTTGGGATTAAATACAATGATCGGGTTTTAAAAATTGACTGGCAGGTCAATGAATCTGAAGCCACTGTATCGGAAAAAGACCTGCAACTGCCGGGATTTACAGGACTTGACACCGGATTTTAATTGAGTTTATGAAAAGAATTCTGGTTACCGGGGCGAACGGACAGCTTGGTAAAGAACTTAGAGACATAGCTGTTCAATTTTCAGCATACGAATTTCTCTTTTTGTCAAGAGAAGATATGCCCATTCATCATTTTGAACTGGTCAGGCATTTTTTTGATGAGTTCAGACCTGATTTTTGCATAAACTGCGCCGCATATACTGCTGTTGATAAAGCAGAATCAGAAAACGCATTGGCTAAACTTGTCAATACTGAATCTGTCGATATCCTGTCTGCCGTTGCTGCAGCTGCAAATTGTCGCTTTATACATATTTCTACCGATTATGTCTATTCAGGCGATGGTACCAGACCTTATATCGAAACTGATCCAACCGGACCTCTATCTGTGTATGGTAGAACTAAACTCGATGGGGAAGTCGCAGCAATAAAAAATGATCCACTTGCTGTTATCATTCGAACATCATGGGTCTATTCGGTTTATGGGCACAATTTTGTGAAGACTATGCTACGGCTTATGAAAGAGCGGTCGGAGATCAGTGTTGTTTCTGATCAGCTCGGTTCTCCAACTTATGCAGCAGATCTTGCCACATGCATCATGCATATCATAAGTTCCAATGATTGGCACCCGGGTGTTTATAATTTTTCAAATGAAGGCCAGACTTCCTGGTTTGAGTTTGCGCTTGAAATAAGCAGAATCTCCGGAAGTAGTTGTAACGTCAATCCCATTCCAACATCAGCATATCCTACACCTGCTAAAAGACCCCAGTATAGTGTAATGGATAAGCATAAAATAGGTGAGACCTATGGCATTGAATTTAAGCCCTGGAAAGAAAGCCTCCGTAAATGTATAGGTGAGTTAAATAAAAGCAGTAAAGGTTAGCCCTTACGCTTTTCCTGCCATGAGCATCAATTTTTTCTCAAGCAAAAGTATCTTGGACAATGCCTGACTGAGCTCCTGCTCTTTTGCATAAAGTTTATCCAGGGCGTTCATTAGTATCTCGTTTTCACGGCTCAGCATCCCCATCTGGTTGTTTAATTTTTGCTTTTCTGTTTCTGCCATTTTGAGCCGGGCTTCCAATTCAGCAATCTTTTCATGAATCTCAACAACATATGCCGCTTCCATAGGTTAAATCTATTTAGATTTTTTACCAAATGCAAGTGGATCTTCCCCCTCAAAGGTCAATTGCTTTTCAAAACGTATATTTGCACTCAATTAATTTTTATGGCATTGATCTCCGCAAGGCTGGCAGATGGTAATTATGGTATGGATGTCACTGACTCTCAGGGACATGTGATGAGAATGGATATTCCCACCGAACAGGGCGGTAATGGTTCCGGATTCCGACCTATGCAAACCCTCTTGGCAGCAGTATGTGGATGCAGCTCTGTAGATATCGTCAGCATACTAAAAAAACAAAGGCAACAGCTGGATGGTCTTGAAATTGATATTGACGGTCAAAGGGAAGAAGGAGTTGAACCATCGCTTTGGAAGGCTATTCAGATTGAGTTCAGGTTATCAGGTAATATTGATCCTGCCAAAGCATATCGGTCTGTTGATCTTTCTCTGAAAAAATATTGTTCAGTTGCTGAAACACTCAGGGTTGCAGGCGCAGAGATTGCCTTCAGGGTTATCCTCAATGGTGAAGAAGTGAAAATTCAACAAGATTAAAAATAACTATGCGTCCAGAAACACTTGCGATACGCACACAAACGGAAAGAACGGGAGAAAAGGAACATTCAACACCTTTATTTCTGACAAGCAGTTTCGTTTATGATACTGCAGAGGACATGGCAGCAGCTTTTGCAGATGACAGCCTTGATGTGAATATTTATTCTCGGTTTTCAAATCCATCTGTAGATGAATTTATAAAAAAAGTATGCCTTCTTGAGGGCGCTGAAGACGGCATTGCCACTGCCACGGGTATGGCTGCTGTAAGTGCCTGTTTTATGACATTCCTGGCTTCGGGAGATCATATCATTTCTGCATCTGCTGTTTTTGGATCCACCCATACGATCCTGACCAAGTACCTGCCCAAATGGGGAATTACATATAGTTATTTTGATATGAATAAGCCGGAATCCATAGAAGCGTTGATTCGCCCCAGTACTAAAATGCTTTATGTAGAGACGCCATCCAATCCCGGACTTGATGTTATCGATCTGGAGTATGTTGCAGCTTTGTGTAAAAAGCATGGAATACTTTTTGTGGTGGACAATTGCTTTGCCACCCCGGCTGTTCAACAGCCCGTAAAATTCGGGGCAGACCTGGTATTGCATTCGGCAACAAAATTCATAGACGGGCAGGGGAGGGTACTTGGCGGAGTAGTGGTTGGTAAAAAAGACCTGATTAAGCAACTTTACCTGTTTATCAGAAATACCGGTCCTTCTTTAAGTCCGTTTAATGCCTGGGTGCTCTCTAAAAGTCTGGAAACATTATTTGTGAGAATGGAAAAGCATGCATCAAATGCACTTTACATTGCAAATGGACTTGAAAATCATGCCGCGCTCAGTTGGGTTAAATATCCATTCCTGCCATCGCATCCCCGTTATGATGTGGCCAGAAAACAAATGTTGAATGGTGGTGGAATACTCACTTTTGAGTTGAAATCAGGACTTGAAGGCGGAAGGAAGTTTCTCAATAGCTTGAAATGGTTATCTATGACGAATAACCTTGGAGATAGCAGAACCATTGCGTCGCATCCTGCCAGCACTACCCATTCCAAATTAACAGAAGATGAGAGGCAAGCAGTTGGAATTACCCCAGGATTAATCAGACTTTCAGTTGGACTAGAACATCCGCAGGATATCCTTGAGGAGATTCTGCAGGCACTCGCATAATTAATCATATTTGATATAAAGCAGCAAACATGGATAAGATTTTTGATGAACCTTTCAAACAGGCATACGACTTTTCCTTCAATAATAAAGTAGCCGGAGTATTTGACGACATGGTCACCCGTTCAGTTCCTTATTATGTGGAAATGCAAAGGATGATGTCTGAACTGGCCGCAGATCATTGCGGTGCAGACGGCGTTATTTATGACCTTGGTTGTTCAACAGGAGCTACCATGATTATGATGGATCAGACAGTACCTCAGCATATCAAATTTGTAGGTATTGATGATTCGGAGCCTATGCTTGAAAAATGTAAGGCAAAGTTAGATGAGATGGGAATGACCCGGCCTTACTCACTGGAAGTGGCTGACCTCAACTCCGGGAATGTACCCATGAAAGATGCATCTGTTGTTATCCTATGTCTTACCCTGCAGTTCATAAGACCAATTGTGAGGGAAAGGCTGCTCCGTTCAATTCAGGAGCAGCTGCGTCCCGGTGGTGTTTTAATCATCATTGAGAAAATCCTTGCAGAAGAAACAGACTTCAACAGGGATTTCATCAAATACTATTACAATTTTAAGAGGAGGAATCAGTACAGTGAACTTGAGATCTCTCAAAAGAGAGAGGCGCTTGAAAACGTTCTCATACCCTATAAATTGAGTGAAAATATAACTTTACTCAAAGAAGTTGGTTTCAGAACAGTAGAAGTGTTTTTTAAATGGTATAACTTTTCCGGATTCATCGCAAAAAAAGAATCATGATACAAATAGGGAACTTTTTTTTCAGGTACAGAAACTGGCTTTTCATCCTACTTTATGGATTGTTGTTTCTTCCTTCTCCTGAGCTTTTTACTGCAAGTTCCTGTGGAGAACACTACTGGTACTGGCCGCTGGCCGGAGGTTTGTTTGTGACTGTATTGGGACAGGCAGTTCGGGGTGCTACAATTGGCCTTGCCTACATTGTACGTGGCGGGAAGGATAAAAAAGTATATGCAGACGACCTTGTCACTACGGGTATTTTCAGCCATTGCAGAAATCCACTTTATGTTGGCAATATTCTGATGTTACTGGGGGTTGGGTTACTCGCTAATTCTCTCTATTATGTTGGTATCGTGATGCCTTTATTCCTTTTTATCTACCAGGCCATTGTTCTCGCAGAAGAGAATTTCCTGCGCAGTAAATTCGGCAAAGCGTTTGATACTTATTGCGGAACTGTCAATAGGTGGATTCCCAACATGTCCGGTTTGGGCAAGACCTTCGCTTCAATGGAGTTCAACTGGAGGAGGTGGATCCTGAAAGAATACAATACCCAGTTTGTGTGGCTGGCGGGTATTGCCTTGTTGATTTTACTCAAATACAACGAACAGCTTCTCAATAGCGACCGGGAACATGCCAATCAGTTACTATGGATTGTTATTCCTGCGCTTGCAGTAGGTTATGCGCTTGTTCGTTACCTGAAGAAATCAGGAAAATTTACGGAATAATTCAAAATCCAATTGGTTATGAGATTCAATTTTTGCAAGTCTGTTTACATGGCTATGACCTTTGTTGTCAT
>CANHUF010000126.1 GCA_947463715.1 Sphingobacteriales bacterium | reverse complement strand
GCCCCAAGATCCATCATAGCCTGGTTATGTAGGGCCGGATTATCCATATCGAGCAGCTGTTCTGCAAGCTCCCTGAATGCTGTTTTTCCTTTTGAGGAATCGATAGCTGTCTCAATTCCAAAACACCTTGCCAATACCCGGAATACATTGCCATCCAATACGGCAAGCGGGAGGTTAAAAGCAAAAGAACCTATTGCAGCCGCTGTATACGGACCAACACCCTTGAGTGCCAGAAGACCCTGGTGATCTGAGGGAAATTTGCCGTCCAGCTCATTGGATATATAGCGTGCAGTAGCCAGCAGATTCCTGCAGCGGCTGTAATACCCCAACCCTTCCCACAACTTAAACACCCGTTCATCAGCAGCATCGGCCAGGTCTTTTACGGTTGGGAAATTCGTAATAAAATTATGGTAATAAGATAATCCCTGTTCCACACGTGTTTGCTGCAGGATGATTTCGCTAAGCCAGATTCTGTAGGGATCAGTGATTCCCTTCCAGGGCATGGACCTTGTGTTTTGGGTAAGATGCCATGCCCTCAAAGCACTTGTAAAAATCACTTTATGTTGTTTTTCAACCACTTACACTTGATTTATTTGGAAATTAGTGAAATTTCGTGCAATTTTATATGAAACGCTGCGTTTATGAAACAAACCTTATAAACAAATCGTTTTGAGGGATTTATAAACAAATTTAAGACAATCAAGGTCGAATTCTAAAAAAGCCTCACCATGAGAAAAGCGGATCTCATCAACAAGATTGCTGAAAAAACAAACATTCCCAAAGTGGATGTTCTTGTAACCCTCGAAACAATGTTCAAGGAAATCAAACTGACACTTTCACAGGGTGAAAACATCTACGTCAGGGGATTTGGATCATTTATTACCAAAAAACGCGCAGCGAAAATAGGCAGGAACATCAAAAGAAACACAGCTGTTCAGATTCCGGCACATTTTATCCCGGCATTCAAGCCTGCAAAAGAATTCATGCAGGAGGTCAAAAAACTTGAAATCGATACTGTAATCAGGGAAGAAGGTGCTGATGAAATGTCTTAAACAGAATTCTCTTTAAAAAATCATTACCCATGTTGAAAAAACAACAATGGATAGCAGCAGGTGCTGGAGCAGTGTTGCTATTCTCGCTTTTTATTTTTGGAAAATTCACTCCTCCCCATGAAGACCATGCTGATCATGGTCAGGCAGCACCTGCCGGTGGACAAACACCCGGGTTCAGCTTTGAAGGGTATATGAGTGAAGTAAAAAAAGAAATTACCCCTAGCCAGTCGGCCTACCTCACTTCATTGGAGGATGCATTGACCAGAGGAGATCTGGTTACACAGCGTAAAGATAATTTTCAATCCCTCTCCAATTTCTGGAGAGACAGTGTTGGTTTGTTCATTCCTTACATTTATTACCTTTCTGAAAAGGCTAAATTGGAAAATTCTGAAAAATACCTCACCTTTGCGGCCCACTCTATGTTGGAGGAACTGCGGGGGATGAATGATCCGGGTATGAGAACCTGGATGGCTAATTTAGCAAATGACCTTTTCAGCCGTTCCTTGAAATTGAATCAGGCAAATGATTCGAGCATCGTAGGTCTTGGAAGTACCTTCTTTTTTGGCGCATCAGGTGCACCGATGGAAGGTATCCTTAAGATCAGAGAGGTGGCAGAAAGGGATCCAAACAATGTCTTTGCACAATTTATGCTCGGGTATGGCGGCTTAGTATCCGGACAAAATGATAAAGCAATAGAACGTTTCCGCAAGGTAAATGAGATGGATCCCGGTAATGTGGAGGCTATTTTTCTGTTGGCTGAACTGTATGAAAGGACAGGCGACAAAAAACAAGCTTTAGAATGGTATGAAAAGGGTAAAAAAGATGTTTCAAATCCGGAACTTCTGAAAGCCCTTGAGGACAAGATCAAATCATTGAAATAATATTTAATCACTTTTAAAGTTATTGGCTATGCCTTGCGGTAAAAAAAGAAAACGTCATAAGATTGCTACTCACAAGCGTAAGAAAAGATTGAGAAAGAATCGTCACAAGAAAGGAAGAAAATAATTTAGTTTATTTCTCTGAATTTTTAGGTAAGCAACATTGCATCTGGATTGGATAATCCGGGTGCATTGTTTGTTTGTATACAATTTATATTGTTGCGATTGAATAAGGAACTCGTCATACATTCATCACCACAAGGCGTGCAGATAGCTTTGCTGGAGGACAGGAAGCTGGTTGAATTACACAACGAAAAAATTGATGCCAGTTTTGCTGTGGGGGATTTATATCTGGGAAAAGTCAAAAAACTAATTCCAGGTTTAAATGCTGCATTTGTTGATGTAGGGTTTGAAAAGGATGCTTTTCTACACTACACTGACCTGAGTCCGTATGCGAAATCCTTATTGAAATTTACGCAACTTTCAATAAACACACCGGTAACCGGACAACCTGATTTTTCATCGTTTACGGTTGAAACGGAGATAGTCAAAACTGGGAAAATTAATGAAGTACTTGGACAAAAACCGAACGTTCTTGTTCAGATATTAAAAGAACCTATTGCTGCAAAAGGACCTAGGCTGAGTTGTGAAATTTCACTTCCTGGAAGATTTGTAGTAATTACCCCATTTAATGACATCATAGCTGTTTCCCGTAAAATACATTCAGGGGAAGAACGTAAACGACTTCAGAAGATCATAGAAGCTATCAAGCCTAAAAACTTTGGCGTAATAGTAAGAACGGCAGCAGAAGGTAAAAATACTGCTGAACTGCATGAAGACCTGAACAACCTCTTTGCTAAATGGAAAGCAATTCAGCAAAACTTAAGTGGCGCAGTAGCCCCAGCTAAGATCCTGAGCGAACAAACAAAGACAGCGAGTATAGTCAGGGATTTGTTAAGTGCAGATTTCAATAAGATTGTAGTGAACGACAAGCAACTTTATCTGGATACGAAAGCTTATATACAGAAAATATCACCGGAAAAAGCGGAAATCGTTTCTTTATACACTGGTTCCGCTTCTGTATTTGACCATACTGGTGTTACAAAACAGGTTAAGGGAGCATTTGGCAAAACTGTTAACCTTCCCAGTGGTGCATACCTGATTATTGAACATACGGAAGCCCTGCATGTGATAGACGTTAACAGTGGCTACAAAAGTGTGAGTAACAATCAGGAAGAAAATGCGCTGCAAACCAATCTGGAAGCAGCTGAAGAAATAGCAAGACAACTCAGGTTGAGAGACATTGGCGGCATCATTGTTGTTGATTTCATCGACATGAAGCTACCTGAGAATAAAAAGAAGCTGCACGAAGCCATGGAAGGTTTCATGCGCATTGACAGGGCCAAACATGCTGTGCTGGCCATTTCAAAATTCGGACTGATGCAGATTACTAGGCAAAGGATGAAGCCTGAGGTAAATATCAACACCCAGGAAATGTGTCCGTCTTGCCAGGGTACAGGAAAAATAGCGTCAACACTTGTTCTTGAGGATGAGATAGAAAAGAATATCAGCTACCTCAGCGAACAGAAACACAAGTTCCTGAACATTTCAGTTCATCCGATACTGTATGCATACCTCACTAAAGGTATAGTCTCAAAACGCCGTAAATGGGCCTGGAAACACAAGATGAAAATATCGGTAAAAGAAAATACCGGTTACCACCTCACGGAATTCCATTTTTTTGACAACAACGAAGAAGAGATAAGACTCTGACTTCAGTAGTTTAGCAAATCCTATTTTTTTCTTGCTTATTAACATATCCTACGAAGGGAGATTCACCATCATGCTTTTTAGTCAATGCTAGTTAAAGATCTATACCCTGAATTAACCCACATAAGAATAATGGTAACAAAAAAGCCGCTCATTACTGAGCGGCTTTTTATGTTGCTTCTGAAGAAGATTAGTTCTTCTGAATAGCATATGGATAAGTACCATAGTTTGTTCCGTTAGGAAGCTTGTGAGTCAGGTTTATACTGAATCCACCTGTACAAGAGAAGAAAAATCCTCCTGTACCTTCAGCGGTAAAGTTTTCAAAACCTGCACCATAGCTACCATAGGTTTGCTTGGCTACAGTTGCAGCTCCAGTAGTTGGGTTAACTGTTACAACTACGGGATTGAGGCCTGGAGGCGCTGCATATGGGAACATGAGTGTAAGTGTTGCTTTTCCAGCTTCACCAACAACATTTACTTGCTCACCAGCTGAACCATCCCATGGGTCAGTCTTGATAGAGTAAGTACCAGTTGCCTGAGCAGGAACAAAAGGACAAACAACAACTGCGTTCCAGGTAAGCCTGAGGTTATACTGACCAACAGTAGCCAAATCAGGCAATGTGTTGGCAACATCGTAAGTCTTACCATCTTTGGTTACAACCTGATTATACAAAACATAGGTTTCGCCAGGACCTGGAGTAACTCCAGTAGCATTCCTGATTTCCTGACCTGTAACCTCAAGGTTATAAGTACCACCACTGTTGGGATATTCCTTGATTTTTTTCCACTTGGTACGGTCATTAGTTTGCGGAGCTTTCGCTACATAAACTATCAACTTTTCCTGTGCAGAACCATATTCCTTTACAGAAGCAGAAACTTTGCTACCTGCAAGGTTGGTGGCATCGATGATGTTGTTACCTGCACTAACCAGGGTTACATAGGAACCAATTCCGAGAGAATTGACATCCTGAACAACTTCACCTTTTTGGCACGAGCTCATGGCTATAGCAACCAAGGCTGTGTAAAAAACGGATGAGATAATTTTTTTCATGTTTCTAATTATTTAAGGATGGCAGGATTGGTGTCCCAGAATACCTTCTTATCCAAAGTCTTCTGTGTAACATTCTTATTCAGGTTAACCAGAACTGATGGATAAAAGAATGAGCGAATCATATCACCACCAGCTTGTGCAACTGTATATGACATTCTGCCTGGCTTACCAGTTCTGCGGTAGTTGTTGAATGCATCAACACCATTACCCCAAAGGGCGATGTAGTATTCCTGCTGAACAACTTCCATACGCTGATCATTGGTAGTTGCTGCATCATAACGAGCAAGAACCTTGTCAACATATGCAGTTACTTTTGAGCCATCAGGTACCAATGAAGTTGGTACACTAACGTTAACAGTAGTAGGATATCCAATAACCTTTGAAATAGAAGCCCTAACACCAGCTTCGAGCAAAGACCTTGGATTGCCGTTTGCACCAGATAATGCAGCTTCGGCAGCAAGGAAATTGGTGAAGGATGCCTGCCAGATAGGCTGAATACCTGCACCCTGTGCACCACGGTTCAAGCCAACGTTGAGGTTTTGATTTGCGTCGAAGTCACCTCCGAAAGGATAGATACCTACAGTTGTTCTGTAAGGTCCATCTGGTGGGATACCGGAGTTGTCACCATGGTTACGACCCCAGAAACCTTGTGCACCCAAACCGAATTGGCAGAATGGCATTCCTGCAAGGTAATGAGAAGGAACCGGGAAAGTTGAACAAGACAACGTGTTTGATGAAACAGCAGCGTCATTGGTAGTTTGTCTGTAAAAATAGTAACGTGTACGTGGATCCGAACTATTCCTAACTTCCTGGTTGTTAAAAGTACCCTTATCGGCAGCGAGAGACCACATAAAGTAAACACCCATGTAATCACCTGCAGAACCTGCAGCAGAATAGTTACCATTGTAACGGGGGTGACGGCTATTAGGGTTAGCCTGCTTAGTAGAATACCTGAATTCAAAATCACTTGCTGTTCCGCTCATCGCAGCTACTACATCAGCATCAGCTAAAAGTGTGTTGATTTTACCAACAGCGCCAGCGTCAACCAAACGTGTATTGTTGATAGCACGAAGCTTCAGCAATTTCGCAGTAGTTCTCCAACGGGCAGCTCCTGTAGCATTGGCAGCACCATAGAACAAATCCTGACTACCAGGGAAAGCTGTTGACTTTTGGAAATCAGCAATAGCTGCATCAAGAAGTCCAATGGCAGCAGCATAAACATCAGATCCTTTATCGATAGTTGGATTCGTGTTCTCTGCACCAAGATTGGCAGAAGAATAAGGAATATCTCCAAACATGTCAACCAAAGTGATAAGGGTATATGCCTTCAATGTCTTGGCCATACCTGCAGCTATCCACTTTCTTTCCTTTTCAGCAACAGGAATCAAAGCATTGGCATGCTTGAAAACACCTGTGTAAGCAGTGCTCCATACTCCGTCAAAAGACTGAGGAGAATAGGCCTGCTGATAGGTTGGTCCGTACATTACAATCTGACGGGTCAATTCCATACCGTAGCTGGAAGCCGAGTTAAAGAAACCGGCAAAATTGAGCTGCAGCTGAGTAAGATACAAATCTGCATTCGCAGACTCAGGTGTGGGACCGTTAGGGTTCACCAGAAGCTCATCAAGCTTCTTGGTACAGGAACCCAACAGGCTCACCGAGAGTACGAGGATGAATATTTTTTTCATTTTCATGTCGATCAATTTAATTGATTAGAAGGAAACCCTTACACTCACACCATAACGCCTTGAAGTTGGACCTGAAAGGTATTCCAGACCACGTACGTTACTTACACCAAGAGATGAAGTTTCAGGATCGAAATTCACATATTTGGGGAAGTTAGGTGCATTATAGAAAAGGTTCTGACCGGAGAATGTCACAGACAAGGATCCGAATGGAGTCTTGGACAGTGCATTTGCAGGAACTGAATACGACAATGAAGCTTCCCTTAAGCGGATCATTGTTGCATCATAGACGATGAGGTCCTGCATACCAAAGAATCCGGAAAGTACGTTGAAGTAAGCATAGCTGGCTGATACCTGAACATCATTTGGAGTTCCGTCAGCTTTTACACCTGGGAGAACCAAAGGAAGGAAACGATCGAAATCAGTATCTTTTGTCAGACCACGACCAACAACTGTACCAGGAGTGTATGCAAGCATATCACCACCCTGAGTATAATCCCACTGCATACGGAAAGAAATTCCTTTGTATGACAACTGAGAAATACCAGTCAGCTTGAAGTCAGGTGTAGGATCACCTACAATTCCTATTTCATTGGAAGAAACGTAGCTACCCAAACCATCTGTGAGCCTTAAACCAGTCTTAGGATCTTTCTTGGTATAAGTTGCTTGAATAACACCGAGTGGCTGTCCATTGATAGCAAACAAACCTTCGTTGGTGAAACCATCGATAACGATTTGCTTCACTTCATCAGGGAGGGTTACCATACTTCTGTTCTGGAAGTAGTTGGCAGTCAGTTCCCAGTTCCAGTTCTTATTACGAATAACGTTATAAGTCAACTG
>CANHUF010000125.1 GCA_947463715.1 Sphingobacteriales bacterium | reverse complement strand
TAACCTGATTCATTAATAACCCTTTCAATCTTTTCCAGTGTTGAAGGTGTAAACCTTAACTTCATAACGCACATTTTTACAAATTTACACAATCAGAGACAGGCTATTCTTCAGTGAAGCGATTAGTTGTGAACATTTTATGTTTAAGCTGTGTATAATCACTAACCAGACTTGCTTACCAAACGAACAACAGGCACAACCATCTCTTCCAGGGAAACACCGCCATGCTGAAAACTGTTTCTGTAGAGCGCTGCATAGTGATTGAATTGGCTGGGATAACAGATATAATCTTCATTACCTGCAAAAATGAAACTGGAATGAATCGAATCCCTCGGTAAACCCGCCTGCTCGGGCTCCCTGAAAACAAGAAAATCACGTGGATCAAAATCCATATTTCTTCCGTTTTTATACCGCAGGTTATTGCTTGCCTGCTTATCTGTAGTAACCTTCACTGGATTTTTAACCTGCAGACTGCCATGGTCTGTTGTGAGTATTACCGTGCAATTCTTTTCAGAAATTTTTTTCAAAGCATGAAACAGTGGTGCATGGGCAAACCAGCTGCGTGTTATGCTTCTGTATGCTGTAGCATCTGAAGCAAGTTCTTTGAGCACATCAAGTTCAGAACGGGCATGACTGAGCATGTCAACAAAATTATACACTACAACACTCAGGTTGTAATCAAGCAAGTTAAATGCCTGTTCAGAAAGCTTGAGCGCTTCAGCATGAGAACTGACTTTCTGATAATGCCAGGATAAATCATGCAAACCCGCTTCGTCAAGCTGGTTTTTAAGAAAGAAAGTTTCCTCACTGTTTTTGCCAGCTTCGTCGACTTCTTTTTTCCAGTGTTCCGGGAATTTTTTATCGAGTTCAACAGGTAATTTACCGGCAAAAATGGCATTCCGGCAATAATGGGTAGCTGTTGGCAGGATGGAAAAATAACAGTCATCATCTGCTGTATGAAAATACGCATTAAGCAATGGTGCAATTGTCTTCCACTGATCCAACCGGAAATTATCCAGCACCACCCATACAAGCGGTTTGTCTGAATGCAAAAAAGGTTTCACCTTTTCTCTGAATAAAGTATGACTGAGAACAGGAGGAAACTGATCCTTTTTATTAATCCAGGATGTATAATTCCTATTGATAAATTTAAAAAAGAGGGCATTCGCTTCCTTCATCTGCTGACGGTGCACTTCCGGCATTTCAGGCTCTTCACTTTTTTCCATTTCCAGCTCCCAGAAAACCAATTGGCGGTATATCTCAACCCATCCTGTATGGTCTGTCTTGTTATCAATCCCATCAAACATAGTTCTGAACTGCTGCAAATAAGCAGCTGTGGTTCTTCGGGAAACCAGTTTTTTATTGTCTAAAATTCTTTTGAGTGCAAGTAAAACCTGATTGGGATTAACGGGCTTGATGAGGTAGTCAGTTATCTGAGAACCGATAGCTTCCTCCATCAGACTTTCAGTTTCGTTTTTGGTAACCAGCACAATGGGAAGGTGAGGTTTGATTTTTCTGATTCTGGAAACAATTTCAAGTCCGCTTAATCCTGGCATACTTTCATCCAGCAATACCAGGTCAAAGGGATGCTCATGAAGCTGGGAAAGTGCATCAAATCCATTGGTAAATGTCACAATGGTATAGCCCTTCATTTCCAGAAACAGCTTATGAGCCTCAAGTAATTCAATCTCATCATCAACCCACATGATACTGGCTACCGACATTGGACATATTTTTAAGAGAAAAATAACTGATGGCCTGAAATAAAGTTAACTAATCCCTGGCCTGCTTCATACCTTTGTCTACCGGTTCTTTCAATTTTAACAAAAACTGAAAATGCAAATCAGAAAGATCATCAATGATCCTGTTCATGGTTTCATATCCATACAAGACCCACTGATATTTAAAATCATCTCACACCCCTGGTTTCAGCGTTTACGCCGGATAAACCAGATGGCCATGTCTTACCTGGTTTATCCTGGAGCTGTGCACTCCAGGCTGCACCATGCGATTGGCGCTTATCACCTGATGCATAATGCCCTCTATGAACTGAAACAAAAAGGTGTTGCCATTACGGATGAAGAAGAGCAGGGAGCCAAGATTGCCATTCTTTTGCACGACATTGGCCATGGTCCATTTTCACATGCCCTTGAATACATGCTTGTAAAAGACCTTGAGCACGAAGCTATCTCTGAGATGATCATGAAAGTGCTGAATGAGGAATTCAATGGTGCACTATCAACAGCTATTGATATATTCCGAAATGTATATCCCAAAAAGTTTTTGCACCAGCTTGTAAGCGGCCAACTTGATGTTGACAGAATGGATTACCTGACGCGAGACAGTTTTTTTTCCGGGGTTGTTGAGGGTATGATTGGTTGCGACAGAATACTGAAAATGCTTACAGTGCATGAAGGCGAACTGATGGTGGAAGAAAAAGGTATTTATACCATTGAAGAATTTCTGGTATCCAGAAGACTCATGTACTGGCAGGTTTATCAGCACAAGACCGTACTCAGTGCGGAAATGACACTCGTAAGAATCCTTGAAAGGGCTGCCTGGCTTCACAAAAGCAATATGCTGGAACCAGATTTCTCAACTGTGCTACACAATTTACTTTTCAGAAAAGTAACCGCATTTGACAAAGAACAACTGGAGGCATTCTGCACACTGGACGACACAGATGTTATCTATTCCATTAAACAATGGAGCAACCACAAAGACTGGACCCTTTCTACACTCTGTAAGGCCCTGCTTAACAGGAAATTACTCAAACTCAGGCTGCAACATGAACCAATTCCAGCAGAAGAACTCAGAGAACGCAGGGCAAAGGTTGCAGCGGATAACAACATCACTGCCGAAGATGCCTCCTTTCTTGTGTTCACCGGCGAAGCTGAAAACAGCCTCTATGACCCCAACAATGAAAGGATCAATATTCTTTTCAAAGACGGAAGCATAAGGGACATTGCTCAGGTAGATTCACCGCTCATCCATCAAAATCTGAGCCGACCGGTAAAAAAATTTTACATTTGTTTTTACCAACAGTAGATTGTCTCGTCTAAGATTCAAACTATCTGCAAATGGGCTTGTTAAGGCTCATGTAAAAGCAACACATCATTATGGAATTTTCCGCCAGGCAAATCGCATCAATAGTCAATGGTAAAATTGAAGGTAATACAGAAAAATCGGTCAGCAGCTTTGCCAAAATAGAGGAGGCTCAGGAAAAAGACCTTGCTTTTCTTGCTAACCCGAAATACGAAGACTTCCTCTACACAACTCAGGCAGGTATCGTCTTGCTTAATAATACTCAGGTCCTCAAAAGCCCAATCCAAGCAACCATTATCAGGGTTGAAGATGCCTATTCAGCTTTCGCCAGCCTGATGAAAACCTATCAGCAGATGCAGGCTACCCAGCTGAAAGGCATACAGGAACCCGTTTTCATTCATCCAACTGCCAAAATAGGTTCGGATGTATTCATAGGGGCATTCAGCTATATCGGAGAAAATACAGCAATCGGAGACAACAGTAAGATACATCCCCAAAGTTACCTGGGCAATCAGGTGAGTATTGGTGCAAGGTCTGTAATCTATCCGGGGGTTAAAATCTACCACGACTGTGCAATAGGCAATGATGTTATCATCCATGCCGGAACCGTAATCGGCAGTGATGGCTTTGGATTCGCTCCTCAGGCAGATGGCACTTACCAGAAAGTACCCCAGCTTGGTAATGTAGTGGTGGAAGATCAGGTAGAAATTGGATCCAATACCTGCATAGATCGGGCAACGATGGGCTCAACAATCATTCGCAAAGGTACAAAACTTGATAACCTGCTTCAGGTTGCACATAATGTGGAAATTGGAGAAAACAGTGTAATCGCTGCACAGACAGGAATAAGCGGCAGCACCAAACTGGGAAAGGGTGTGATGATTGGCGGACAAACCGGAATAGCCGGACACATTAGCGTGGCAGATGGTACCCGGGCTGCTGGTCAGACTGGCATCACAAAATCGGTCAATAAACCCAACACCACCCTGAATGGCACACCGGCTTTTGATGCAAAATCCTACCTGAAATCCCAGGCAGTTTACAAAAGACTTCCCGACCTGGAAAAGAAAATTCTTGAATTACAGGCTACACTGGATAAACTCATCAGCGAAAAGGTGACAGTTTCAGCTTAGCAATTGATTATCAACATATTAAGATCATTTTTCTCCATCGAAAAATGAATTATCTTTGCAGCCAATTTTTAGCGCATGAAGCCAAATTTCAATCCAGACAAACAGCATACGCTGAAGAACCCCATCAGTATCTCCGGAACTGGTCTCCATACCGGCATTCTGGTAGACATGGTCCTCAATCCTGCCAACGCAGGATTTGGTTTTCAGTTCAAACGCGTTGATTTACCCGGAGAACCGGTGATCAAAGCAGACTGTGACCTCGTAACAGATACCTCAAGAGGCACGACACTGGAAGAAAAGGGAGCGAAAGTCAGCACAGTAGAACATATTCTTGCTGCATTGGTAGGGATGGGTGTTGACAATTGCCTGATTGAAATCAATGGACCGGAAATTCCGATCATGGATGGAAGTTCCCAGCCTTTTGTTGAAGTCATCGAAAAGGCTGGCATTGCAGAGCAGGAAGCAGCAAAACACTGGTACACCATTGATACCAATATCTCTTATTACCATGAAGGCAAAAGGGTGGAAATGGTCGCCATGCCTGCAGTTGAATACAAGGTTACCACGCTGATTGATTTCAACAGCCCTGTGCTGGGCACCCAACATGCCGGGCTCAAAGACATCGGTGATTTCAAGGAAGAGATTGCTCCATGCAGAACCTTCTGCTTCTTGCACGAGTTGGAGGCCTTGCTGGCAAACAACCTGATCAAGGGCGGAGACATCAACAATGCCATCGTTGTGGTTGACAAGCCAGTGACGGATGAAGAAATGAGCAGGCTGGCCGGTATATTCAAAAGAGACAATATTGAAGTCAAAAGTGAGGGTTATCTCAACAACCTTGAACTCAGGTTCCCCAATGAACCTGCACGTCACAAACTGCTGGATGTGATTGGGGATCTTGCGCTGATAGGTTATCCCATCAAGGCGCACATCATTGCCAACAGGCCCGGGCATTTCTCCAATGTGGAGTTTGCCAAATTGATCAAGCAATACATCAAAAAAAACAAGCATGTGAAAAACGTGCCTGTTTACGACCCCAACCAACAACCGGTATACAATACCACACAAATCGAAAAAGTACTGCCACACAGGTATCCATTCCTGCTGGTTGACAAGATCATCGAGCTGAGCGATACCCATATCGTAGGCATCAAAAATGTTACTTTCAATGAGCCGTTCTTTGCAGGGCATTTCCCGGGAAATCCTGTAATGCCGGGTGTTTTACAGGTAGAGGCCCTGGCCCAAACCGGAGGAATCCTGGCCATCAACTGCCTTCCTCCCGGTGAGTATGACACCTATTTTGTAAAGATTGACAACTGCAAATTCAAACAGAAAGTTGTTCCCGGCGATACGTTGATCATGAAGCTGGAGCTGACGGGTCCTATCCGCAGAGGAATTTGTGAAATGATCGGTACGGTATACGTTGGCAATAAAATTACCACAGAAACCATGCTGATGGCGCAATTGGTGAAGCGGGAAAACGTCAAATAGTAAAGACCAAATAAATGATTCATCCACATACATATATTCATCATAACGCCCGCATTGCCACCAATGTCAAAATTGACCCCTTTTCAGTCATTCACCAGAATGTTGAAATTGGGGAAGGAACATGGATTGGAAGCAATGTCACCATCATGGATGGTGCAAGGATTGGAAAAAACTGCAGGATTTTCCCAGGTGCGGTTATTTCTGCAGCTCCGCAGGATTTGAAATTTGAAGGAGAAGAAACAAGTGTGGAAATAGGTGATAATACTACCATCCGGGAATTTGTCACCGTGCACAGGGGAACAAAAGACAGGTGGAAAACAATTGTTGGTAATGATTGCCTCATCATGGCTTACAGCCATATCGCACATGATTGCATCATCGGCAACAGTTGCATCATGAGTAACAATACGCAGATGGCCGGTCACGTGGTTATGGGCGACTACTCCATTCTTGCAGGTATGTGTGCGGTACACCAGTTTGTCAAAATCGGACAACACTCCTTTGTAGCAGGAGGCTCATTGGTACAAAAAGATGTACCACCCTATATCAAGGCAGGAAGAACCCCGCTCTCCTATGCAGGAGTTAATTCAGTTGGACTGAAACGCAAGGGTTTTACCGTGGCAAAAATCAATGAAATCCTGGATATTTATCGCTTTATCTACAATAAAGGGATGAATACCACACAGGCCATAGACTATATTGAAGAAGAATTTCCAGTAACTGATGAAAGAGATGAAATCGTGACGTTCATCAGAGAAAGCGGACGGGGAATTATCAAACGTTTCGGTAAAAATTCCAATGATGAAGATTTCAGTAACTGAGGCTGGGAAAAGATTTAACCGCGACTGGATTTTCAGGGGACTTTCCCTTGAATTCAAAGCGGGTACCCATTATGCCATAACTGGTCACAATGGCTCTGGGAAATCAACGCTCCTGCAGTGTATTGCCGGTGCCATGCACCTCAGTGAAGGAAATATTGATTACCATACAGAAACTGAAACCCTGGATAAAGACAACTGGTATCACCATGTCTCGATCTGTACACCCTACCTTGAGGTCATTGAAGAGATGACAGCTACAGAATTCCTGGATTATCACAGTTCCTTTAAGGCAATGAAAGAGGGATGGACCACTGCACGTATGCTGAATGAAATTGGTTTAACCAAAGCCGCTAATAAACAAATCAGGCACTTCAGCAGCGGCATGAAACAAAGGGTAAAACTGGCACAGGCTTTCTTTTCAGACACTTCAGTACTGCTGCTCGATGAGCCCTGTTCCAACCTGGACAAGATGGGCTTCGACCTCTATAAAAAGCTCATTGAGAACCATACACAAGACCGACTGCTACTCATAGGCAGTAATGATTCACTTGAATTTGAATCTTGTTCGGAAGTGATCAGGCTTGGTGTGTAAAAAAGGGGTAATTTTGCGCAAAATTCACATTCATGCAGCAAGATACCCTGGTGTTCGAACTCCTACAAAAAGAACTCAAAAGGCAAAGAGAAGGCATTGAACTGATCGCCTCAGAAAACTTCACTTCCCTGCAGGTCATGCAGGCGGCGGGTTCTGTAGCAACCAATAAATATGCTGAAGGCTATCCCGGCAAGCGTTACTATGGTGGAT
>CANHUF010000124.1 GCA_947463715.1 Sphingobacteriales bacterium | reverse complement strand
TTCCCTGGATAAGGTTACTTTGTTGATAATTCTACTCGGACTCATCATTGGGTCGGTGTCTTTTTCTGGAAGTATGATTGCCTGGGGCAAGCTCAATGGCAAAGTCAAGGATTTTGCATTCGGTGGTCAGCATATCATTAACCTGGTCATACTGATATTGAATCTCGGACTTGCAGCTTTTATGCTACTTGCTAGTCCGGAAGAGACTCCGCTTTTCTTTTACGTTATAGTCGGACTTTCCATACTCTATGGTATATTTTTTGTATTGCCGATTGGAGGCGCAGATATGCCCGTTGTAATCTCCTTGCTCAACTCCTTCACCGGCGTAGCTGCTGCTTGTGGAGGTTTTCTATATGACAACAAGGTAATGCTCACGGGCGGTATACTTGTAGGTGCAGCAGGCACTTTGCTCACTATTCTGATGTGCAACGCCATGAACAGGTCTCTCAAAAACGTGTTGATTGGATCTTTCGGAGGAAACAAAGCCGTTGCAGGTGGTGGATCAGGTCCAATTGGTGGAACATACAAGGAGGTTACGCTGAGCGACGCAGCTGTTGTTATGAGTTATGCGAGCAAGGTGATGATTGTGCCAGGTTACGGACTTGCAGTTGCTCAGGCGCAGCACGTTTGTCACGAGCTGGAAAAGACACTTGAAGCGAAAGGTGTTGAAGTGAAATATGCGATTCATCCCGTTGCCGGTAGGATGCCTGGTCATATGAATGTCTTGCTTGCTGAAGCAGATGTAAGCTATGAGAAGTTATTGGAGATGGAGCAGGCTAATGAGGAATTCAAAAATACTGATGTGGTTTTGATTCTTGGAGCCAACGATGTGGTTAATCCCGCTGCCAAATCAGATCCTTCTTCACCAATATATGGAATGCCCATTCTCGAAGTTGAAGAAGCTAAGCACGTTATCGTTAATAAACGCAGTATGAAACCTGGCTATGCTGGTATTGAGAACCAGCTATTCTTTCAGCCCAAAACATCCATGCTTTTTGGTGATGCCAAAAAAGCCCTGCAGGATTTGCTGGCAGAGATCAGGAATGTTTGATCTGATTATGTCATGATCACATGTTTGTGTAATTTTATGGGTATAAATTATATCCATGAGGTCAATACTACTCTATGTCCTGATTGCTTTTTTCTGTACGTCAGCATTTGCCCAACAAAAGATAACAGGATTTACTGCGGAACATGCTGCCAGGCAGCTTGAAACTGAAAAGAAGTTTGATCAGTTGCTCAGTGCAGGAGATCAGGATAAATGGATGCAGTTTTTAACCAGTAAGCCACACCATGCCGGATCTGTACAGGGTAAGGCAAATGCAGAATATATGGCTTCCCTTTTCAGGCAATGGGGGTATGAAACTGAACTCGCAGAATATCATGTGCTTTTCCCGACACCAAAATCAAGAAATCTCGAACTGCTTGGAAAGCAACCCTACAAAGCGAAGCTTGACGAACCTATTTTAAAGGAAGACCGCACTTCAGGTCAGCGAGACCAGCAGCTTCCTACCTATAACGCCTATTCAGCTGATGGTGATGTTACTGCAGAATTGGTTTTTGTAAACAGGGGCATACCTGCAGACTATGAAGAGCTGGAGAAAATGGGCGTGAGTGTCAGGGGAAAGATTGTCATTGCCAAGTATGGTGGCTCCTGGCGCGGTATCAAGCCAAAAGTTGCCGCAGAGCATGGGGCAATCGGATGTATCATCTATTCAGACCCCAAAGATGACGGGTATGCAGCGGGCGATGTTTATCCTGACGGTCCTTTTCGTCCTGCACAGGGTGTGCAACGTGGTTCAGTAATGGACATGCCCGTTTATCCTGGCGACCCCGGAACACCCGGATATGGGTCAGTTAAAGGGGCAAAAAGACTGGAGCGCAGCGAGATTACCACAATCATGAAGATTCCTGTTTTACCTATTTCTTACGAAGATGCACTCCCGCTGCTTAAAGCTTTAAAAGGTCCTGTTGTGCCTGAGTCATGGAAGGGCGGACTACCCATAACCTATCATGTTGGTCCCAGTATTGAAAAAGTCAGGCTTCAGTTACAGTTCAATTGGGATATTGTTCCTCTTTATAATGTCATAGCAAAGATGAAAGGAACTGCGTTTCCAGATCAGTGGGTAATCCGCGGTAACCACCATGATGGCTGGAATAATGGCGCAGCAGACCCAATCAGTGGAATGGTTGCAGAGATGGACGAAGCAAGAGCAATTGGCGTATTGGCCAGTCAGGGTATCAAACCTAGGAGAACCATTGTGTTCTGCGCATGGGATGGAGAAGAGCCCGCCTTGCTGGGTTCAACCGAATGGGTTGAAGACCATGCCGCCGAGTTGCAGCAGAAGACTGTAGCATACCTGAATTCAGATGGTAACAGCAGGGGATACCTGGGCATTGGTGGTTCACACGCTCTTGAGGGATTTTTCAATGAAGTTGCAGGTTCTGTGACAGATCCACAAACCGGAGTTTCCATTTTGGAGAGAAGATATGCAAGAGGTATGGCAACGGCAGAGCGGAATGCGCGTACTAAAATGATGGGTAACAGGTATATGAAGATAGGAGCACTTGGAGCCGGTTCAGATTATTCTCCTTTCTTTCAGCATCTGGGTATACCATCTGCCAATATTGGATTTGGAGGTGAGGGGGATGGTGGAGAGTACCATTCCATTTATGATTCTTACGATCATTTTACCCGATTCAAAGATCCCGGATTCAGGTATGGCGTAGCCCTGGCTCAGACTGCCGGTCGGGCTATGCTCCGTTTGGCCAATGCAGATGTACTGCCTTTTGATTACAATATCCTCACAGGCACGGTACAGGAATACTTTACTGATGTAAAAGGGATGCTTGACCAGATGCGGCTGGATGCTGAAATGGAAAATAAATTAATCAGGGATGGGGTTTATAAGCTTGCAGCAGATCCGCGTAAAAAGATGGCTATGCCTGTTGAGCAATCAGCAGTGCCATTTCTGGAATTCAGTCAGCTTGAAAATGCACTTTCAAAAGTCAGCAAAACTACAATCCTGCTTAAATCCCGGATCAGGGACGCCGAGAAATTAAGCACCGATGAACTTACGAAGTTCAATACCATCTTGTATCAGGCAGAACAAAAACTTTTAAGTGAAAAAGGACTTCCAAGGAGACCCTGGTACAGGCATCAGATTTATGCACCGGGATTTTATACCGGGTATGGTGTAAAAACTTTGCCAGGTGTCAGAGAAGGCATAGAGGAGCACAACTGGAAGGAGTCGCAGGAAAGGATTTCTGTTCTTGCAGAGGTGCTAATGGCATTTGATGCTACCATTCTTCAAGCACTCAGTTTGCTGAAATGAGTGCAGTCTTTGAGTCTTTCCTTGATTCAATAAGTTCCTGTACAGGTTTCGACAGGGAAGCCATGGCTGTTGCACAGCAGGCAACAGTGCCTGTTTCAGTTAGAATGAATCCTTTGAGAAACAAGGAGGCTAATGCTGTTTTTGGAGATCTGTTTGCTCACCAGGTGCCCTGGTGCTCATCCGGTTGTTACCTTACAAAAAGGCCGCAGTTTACCCTTGATCCTTATTTGCATGCAGGTACGTACTATGTTCAGGAAGCTTCCAGCATGTTCATCAGTCAGGCAGTGCAACAAGTGCTGGGAAACAGAAAGGGAATGCGTGCGCTTGATTTATGTGCCTCGCCGGGTGGAAAATCAACTTTGCTGGCTTCATTGCCGCATTTCAAACTTGTTGTGGCCAATGAACTGATTGCATCACGGGTGTCTGTTTTACAGGAGAATATAACCAAGTGGGGGGCTTCACATGTAGTTGTGACAAATAACGACGCCGCAGATTTTTCCAGGCTTGGACCTTTTTTTGATTTTGTATTGGTTGATGCCCCATGCAGCGGGAGTGGATTGTTCAGAAAGGATCCGTCAGCACTGAATGAATGGAGTACTGATGCTGTATCTTTTTGTGCACAAAGACAAAGGAGAATACTCTCTGATGCAGTTTTGTTACTGGATGAAGATGGTATACTCGTTTATTCCACCTGTTCTTTTTCCAAAGCTGAAAATGAAGATAACCTTGATTTCCTTGTCTCACTTGGTTTTGAATCGGTCAGGCTTGAACTCAATCCCTCATGGCAGGTTGTGGAAAGCTTTTCTGATAAGCATAAGGCATCGGGTTACAGGTTTTATCCCGACAAAATTTCGGGGGAAGGTTTTTTCTGTGGGGTGTTCAGGAAAGTGAAACCTGAAATGTTTTCAGATCCAAGCGCTGCTGTTCGGTTACCCAAAACATTGAATCCCGCTGATTTTGAATTATGGCTCAATCAGGGTCATGATCCTTTTTTATTTGAAAAAGAGGGTGATTTGTTTGCCATAGATGAAATCAATGCTACCGATTTGTTTTGCTTGCGGTCACTGCTCAGGGTGAAAAAAAGTGGTGTCAGGATGGGCAGGCTGATCAGGGGCGAGTTGATACCAGACCATGAGCTGGCATTGTCAACGTTGGTTTCAGATAACATGCAGCTTGTTAAATTGGATAAGGAAAATGCGGTCAGATACTTGAGACGTGATGAGCTGCACAGCTCAATCACTGGGGCAGGTTGGTTTCTTGTTCAATACGAAAATGTGAATTTGGGTTGGCTGAAAATCAGTCAGGGACGGATAAAAAATAATTACCCCATGAACTGGAGGATTCTCATGAAGCCATAGCAATGTTAAAATTTAATGATCTGTGTTGAATGAAAATGAGTTCGCTTTGATTTTCTCATGAATTATAGATTAATTTGTATTATGATGTCTTTTGTTAAAAGTTTACCGGTTATCCTGATTGCCAGCTTTATGTTGACCAAAGTTTCTGGTCAGACTACTGAATTTGTCATCAAAAAAACCGGGCCGGATTATTACCTGGAACATAAAGTTCAACCCAAGGAAAACTGGTTCAGTGTTGGCAGGGTATACTTAATTTCTCCCAGGATTATATCCGCATTTAATAATTTATCCATGGATAAGGGACTGTCTATCGGACAGCTAATCAAAATCCCTCTGACTGCAGATAATTTCAATCAGACGGATAATGCCGCTTTTACTGGTCCCGCTATTGTCCATACCGTGGCACAGGGGGAAGGTCTGCTGCGTCTTGCCAATGTGTACAAAGTGACAATGGAGCAGTTGCGGAAGTGGAACCGCCTCAGCACAGATCAGTTGAAGGTGAACTCGAATCTTATTATCGGCTTTTTGCAAACACCTGACGCCGGAGATATACAACCAGCTACTTCTTCAGCAAAAGTACCACAAGCTACTAAGCCTGTAATCTCAGAATCAAATACCCGAAAGTCAGATGAAGCTGCAAAACCAGCTGTGCAGGTTCCAGCTCAAACACAGCAAGCCACAACTACTGCTGTTCAACCGAAGTCAGTTCAGCCTGCGCCTAAGCAAACTCCTGCAGCTGTTAATCAGCCTGCCAATGTAAGTGCAAATACGGGGATAGGTTATTTTGCCTCACTTTTCGCTACACAATCAAGAGAAGGAAAGCAACAAAAAATGGAAACACCTGCTTATGGAGTATTCAAGAGTACAAGTGGATGGCAGGATGGAAAATATTATGTTTTAATGAATAGTGTTGTGCCCGGAACAGTTGTGCAAATCACATCTAAGAATACAGGAAAACAACTGTATGCTAAAGTTTTAGGTGCTGTTCCTCCAGGCAAAGAAAGCGAGGGATTACTCCTGAGAATAAGTAATGCAGCAGCATCAGCCCTCGGAGTACCTAATGGTGAGTCAGGTGTGTTTGAATTGGTGTGGTCTAATTGACACGTAATAAATTTCAGATAACATGACCAGTGAAAGGCTCTTTCAATGGACTCCCAGCCTAGAATTATTTACAGGAGACTGGAACGAAGCAGCAACCAGACATCTCTTGAAAAGAACACAGTTTGGAGCAACAAGGTCTTCTTTGAAGCAGTTTCAATCCCTTGGACTGTCTGCTGCACTTAACCTCCTGCTTGATGATTCCGCTTCAATGCCTGAGCCGCCGGTAAAGGAATATAACCCTTCGTCTGCTGCTACGCCGGATACTTTGATTTTGGCCGGACAAACTTGGGTAAATGATCCAAATAATGATGGGACTATTCATTCTCTGAGAAGGACTTCTTTCAAACGCTGGTGGGCTGGACAAATGATTAATCAGGGTAGTTCACTTAGGGAAAAAATGACCCTTTTCTGGCACAATCATTTCTCCACAGAAATGAATGATGTTGGTAATTCCCAGTATATCTACAAGCATCATAATCTTTTGAGAACGAATGCCCTGGGGAATTTCAGGAATCTTGTAAAACTCGTTACCCTGGATCCGGCAATGCTTGTTTACCTGAACGGACAGAATAACAATAAAACAGCCCCGGATGAGAATTATGCCAGGGAAATTCAGGAGCTTTTTGTTATTGGAAAAGGTCCGGGTTCAGCATTTACCGAGGGTGACGTCAAGGCTGCTGCCAGGGTACTAACCGGATGGAGAAATAATTCAACCACATTGGCATCATATTTTGATGCCAACAGACATGATACAGGGAGTAAACAATTTTCTGCATTTTATGGCAACAGGCTAATCACCGGTAAAACTGGTGCTACCGGTGGTGAGCAGGAGCTCAATGAAATGCTCGACATGTTGTTTGCAAACAATGAAGTTGCCCTGTTCATCTGCAGACGACTTTACACATGGTTTGTTCACTATACAATCACTCCTGATATTGAATCTGCTATCATTGTGCCAATGGCAGATATTTTCAGGAAAAACAATTATGAAATCAAGCCTGTATTGCGGGCATTGCTGGGAAGCTCACATTTCTTTGATCCACAAAACCGCGGCTGTCAGATAAAAAGTCCGGTTGATATGCTTATTGGCTTTTTCCGGGAGATGGAAGTCAGGTTCCCGGGCACTGATCAGTACTCCATACAATACGGACTCTGGAATCAGGTAAACAACTACCTCAATAATATGCAGCAAAATCCAGGAGATCCGCCAGATGTAAGCGGTTGGAAAGCCTATTATCAGGAGCCTGGGTTTTATAAATACTGGATTAACACCGATACTTTGCCCAAAAGGATTCAGTACCTCGATACGCTGGTAACAACAGGTTATACTTTTAGCGGATTCAAGATAGTTGTTGATGGAGCCGCCTGGGTTAAATTATGCAAGGCCCCCGGTGACCCCAATCAGCTGAGAGATGATTTATGTGAGTACCTGCTTGGCGTTAATATTTCTTCATCCCACAAGGCCCAACTGAAGCGGGATATACTTTTGGCTGGGCAG
>CANHUF010000123.1 GCA_947463715.1 Sphingobacteriales bacterium | reverse complement strand
GCTTCCTTATACATGATGGTTACCTGATCTGGTATAATGACTTCAATGCCTAATGGCGATAATTGCTGACTAATTCTCGAAACCAGGTATCCATTAAGGGCTCCTCCACCGGTTATGAGCAATGACTCACCGGAAATTGTGAGTCCGTTTTGATGCATGATTGCTGCTGTAGACTTTCCAACCTGAATGGCGATATGCTCTGCATATGTGGCTAAACTGTCTTCAACAGATAACCCGGCTGCCTGAATCAATGGAAATACCGTTGATGTTCCAAATTCATTGGCGAGTGATTTTGGATACTGCTGACTGAAATAATCAAGTGAATTAAGTGAATCGAGTAATTGTTCATTGATCCGGCCACTGGAAGCAATAGAACCATTATTATCGAAATCGAGTCCGATTGTATTGACCAGCATATTCAAAACCCTGTTGGCTGCACAAACATCAAAAGCATCATACTGCTCACCGCCATTGAAAGAAATATTGGCGATTCCACCAATATTCAGAAAAAATCTATGCTCAGCAAACAACAGCTTCTCCCCTACTGGTACAATGGGTGCGCCCTGCCCTCCTAAAGCTACATCCATTGATCTCAGGTTCGACACTACAGGTAATCCGGTACCTGCTGCAATAGCTGCGCCGTCGCCAATCTGGATAGAATGCGAACCCGGCACGTGAAACACAGTATGCCCATGGGAGGCTATCAGAGCCACTTTGTAACCCAGTTCATTTTGATCAATGAAATCATTGACCATTGAAGCTGTGAGCCTGCCATAATCAGCATCCAGCGCCACAAAATCAGCTGCCGAAATGGAATTGGCGTGAGCAAGTCTTTTTTGCCATTCAGCTGAATATGGGATACAATCAGCCCCTATCAGCTTGTAACTCCATTTACCACCCAGCTCTTCCAGTTCAACAAAGGCGATATCGAGTCCGTCAAGCGAACTGCCGCTCATGAGTCCAATCACGCGATATAACATGGATTATGTTTAGATTTGTAATGAACCCCGAAATTAAAACTTTGTATGGTCAAAAACTTAAGTTCCCAGCATTCCCTTATCAGTAACTGGATCAGTGAACTCAGGGATGTTGATATTCAGGCAGACCGGATGCGGTTCAGGAAAAATATTGAAAGGATAGGGGAAGTAATGGCCTACGAAATCAGTAAAACGCTCCCCTGGGAAGAGAAAGACACCACAACACCGCTTGGGATAGCACGATCGATGGTTCTCAAGTCTCAGCCTGTTCTGGCCACTATACTGCGTGCAGGCAGTCCGCTTCATCAGGGCATGCTGAACTACTTTGACAAGGCTGATAATGCCTTTATCGCTGCCTACAGAAAACACCACAGAGATGGCAGCTTTGAAATCAGCATGAACTACATGGCTTGTCCCCCAATAGACGACCGTGTGGTAATCCTCTGTGACCCCATGTTAGCGACAGGTGCATCACTTGTTAAAACCATTGAGTTCCTCAAACGAGAAGGCAACATGGCAGCCTTACATATCGCTGCCGTAATTGCCAGTTCGGAAGGTATTGAGATGATAAAACGTCACGAACCTCAGGCACATATCTGGTGCGGGGCAATTGATGAGGAACTCACTGCGAAGGGGTATATTGTACCCGGATTGGGAGATGCCGGAGATCTTTGCTTTGGAGAGAAAAAACAATCCTAACAATTTCACTACTGCCCATGCCGGCAAAAAAAATATACTTTATTGTCCTTACCCTCCTGTTTTTCAGCGCAGAAACAAGTGCACAGGATCCGCATTTCTCACAATTTTTTGTTTCACCCCTTGCCTTAAACCCCGCCTTTGCCGGAAAATTTGATGGATCCTATCGTTTTTCAGGCAACTTTAAAAAACAATGGCCACTGATTAATAATGCATTTACTTCAGCTGCAGCAGCACTTGATTTCCCTATCCTTACCAACCGTATTCCTGAAATGGATACCTGGGGCGTTGGACTGATGGCAATAAATGATAAAAGCGGCAATGGAATCCTCAACAACAGTTTTTACAGCCTGAGTACGGCTTATACAAAATCACTGGATGAAAATGGTTTTCACCAAGTAACAGTCGGTTTCCAGGGAAGCTTCGCCACCAAGAAAATTAATATGTCCGATGCAGACCTGGAAGATGAACTCACTGCTTTCGGATTTACTGGCCTAACAAGGGAAAGCTTTAATGGGAGCCCTTTTTCAATCAATTATGCTGACCTCCACGCGGGCTTTATGTATGCTTTGAGTACAAACGGACAAAATAGTTTTTACCTTGGTACTTCAGTTTATCACCTGAACAGACCGGCTGAGAGCTTCAATGAAGGAAGCTACCTGATCAACCCACGAACAACCATTCATGGAGGAGGCTATATCCCCAGCGGAATCAGTAACAATATACATTTCAGCTTTATGCATCAAATCCAGGGCGCTTCCAGTGAAACCTTGCTTGGAGGGGCCTTTTCCAGTGGCTTTTTTTCAGACTCCGAAAGGAATACAGAAATACACGCAGGTTTGTGGCTCCGGGTAGGTGATGCCCTAATTCCCTATGTTGGCGCCGAATTTAATCAGTTGCGGATTGGCTTTTCGCACGACATCAATACATCCGGACTAATCCGTGCCAGCTATGCAAGAGGTGGCTCAGAACTATCAGTCATTTATACTGGTGGAAGAAAAGATCCCCTCAAAAAGAAGCTGAATTGTCCGAAATTCTGACTCAGGGACTAATCATCCGCATGACGTAAGGCAGTATAAAATATGAGGAGGCCACGATCAAAACAATGCTGATGAGGTTCATTACCAACCCTGCCTTTATCATATCTTTTAATCGGATATGACCGCTTGAAAACACAATGGCATTGGGAGGGGTACCCATTGGCATCATGGAGGCACAGCTTGCAGCAAGTGTCATGGGTATCCCAAGCGCAAGGGGATCTGCTCCAATGGCCACAGCTATACCAGTAACTACAGGAGCGAAAACAATGACCTGAGCCACATTACTCATCACTTCACTGATGAAAATGGAAAGTGTGGCAATAACCAGTATCAGGAGCAATAAAGAGCTCCCCGAGAAACCTGCAAGCCAGTTTCCCAGCATACCTATAAGTCCGGCTTTTTCAAGTGCTGCGGCCAGCGTAATGCCTCCGCCAAAAAGCAAAAGTATTCCCCAGGCCATTTTGGAGGTATCCTGCCAGCTCAGGATTTTCTCACTTGGTTCACTTTCACTTCCTGCAGGTACAATGAACATCAGGAGCGCACCAAAAACGGCTATCATGTTATCATCAAGCCTGAAGATTTCAATTTTATTGATCAGATCCCTGAAAATCCAAAGAAACGCGGTTAAGACAAAGATTGCCAAAACCCTTTTCTCCGGGGTAGTCATCGGTCCAAGTGCCTTTAACTCATCCCTGATCAGGTTACTCATCTCACCATTTGCCACCAACCTGTTGGGGAACATCCTGATTAGTACAAAATAAAGTGAGATCAGCAGTAATATTGCCACAGGAAGGCTAACCAGCATCCAGCTGAAAAAGGGGATATCGTAGCCAAATTTTTTACTGATAAAGGACACATACGCCACATTGGGGGGAGTTCCGATAATTGTACCAATACCACCAAAATTAGATGCATAGGCAATGGCAAGCATGATACATAGGGCAAAATTTCTAGCTCCTGGACTATCCCTTTGCTGCGCAAAAACAACAGAGATGACTGATGCTCCAATAGGATACATCATCATGGTAGTTGCAGTGTTGCTCAACCACATACTTATGAAACCTGTAGACAGGATAAATCCAAGAATTATTCCGTTGCCGCCAGTACCTGTTAGGCTTACTATTGAAAGAGCAATTCTGCGATGCAGGTTCCATTTTTCAATACCCAGTCCGATCATAAACCCGCCCATGAAAAGGAATACCACCTCATTGGCATAAGGTGATGCTGCTTCGCTGATTTTAGCAATGCCAAAAAGAGGGAAAAGGACCAGCGGCATCAGGGCTACTGCAGGCATGGGAATAGCCTCGGTTATCCACCAGGTTATCATCCAAACAGCTACGGCAAATACTTTATTGGCTGCAGGCCCCAGTGTAAATGGATCGAAAAACCAAACCAGGACAAAGAGAGCCGGACCTGCCAGCATGGCCAAAAGAGGCTTCCGGGAAGTTGCTGTATTGTTTTCCACAGATTCAATTTGGGTGAAGATAAATCATTTGTGTATTTTGCCGACTAACACAAACCAGTTTGCTCAAGGAACTCGTCATATCGGTACAATCCTATTTCAGGGCGCATGAATTCATTCAGAAACACAGGATGTGGAAATGGATCATCATACCTGGTATTGTCTATGCCATAGTTTTTATAGTGAGCATTTACTTTTTTTCAAGATCAATGAATCAGGCCATTCAGTGGCTGACATTTGAAACAGGACTACAAACCTGGGTGAACAAGTTACAGGACAGCTGGATTGGCTTTCTGTTTACGCTGGGTGGTGTCATGCTTTGGCTTATTCTGATGCTGCTTTATTTCTCCCTGTTCAAATACATCTGGTTGATTGTTGGCTCACCTGTTTTTTCTTACCTCAGTGAAAAAACTGCATCAGTAATTGAGGGAAAAACATACGCTTTCAGTTTCAGGAGGTTCCTTTCTGATCTATGGCGAGGAATCACCATGGCGTTAAGAAATACATTCTGGCAACTTATCTATATCATTGCCATCATTTTTGTGTCCTTGATTCCACTTATTGGCTGGATAACACCTATTCTGGCAGTCATTATTGAATGCTACTATTATGGTTTTTCCATGCTTGATTATACCTGCGAACGCAATGGCATGAACAAACAGAAAAGCATTGATTATATCAGTACCCACAAAGGACTGGCAATAGGGAACGGCATGGTATTCTACCTCATGCACCTGTTACCTGTGATTGGATGGGTTCTTGCTCCTGCCTATGCAGTAATAGCAGCTACCATCAGCCTGCATGAAATGGGAGATGACCAAAACACAATTTGAGTATGAACGCTGAGGTTTACCTGATACCTATACCCATTTCCGAAGATGGCTTCCACACTATCCCTGGAGATGTTATGGGTATCATTAACCGGTGTGATGTGTTTTTTGCTGAAGATCTGCGCACTGCCAGAAGGGCTTTTAGGAAGATGGATCCTCAGTTTAACATAGACGGCAAAACCTGGTATGAAATCAAACAGGAGGAAACTGTTTATGAAGCTGAATTCAAGTCAGCTATGGCAGATAAAAAGATAATTGGCATTGTGAGCGAATCTGGATGTCCGGGTATTGCGGATCCCGGACAAAAACTGGTTGCTTGGGCACATGAAGTGGGAACTATTGTAAAACCTGTCAGTGGTCCGAGCTCCCTGCTGCTGGCGCTCATGGGAAGTGGACTAAACGGACAACAATTTACCTTCAACGGATACCTTCCCATCGCTTCAGCAGACAGAACAAAGAAAATCCGTGAACTTGAAAAAAAAGTCATCACAGAAAACTGTTCCCAGCTTTTTATTGAAACGCCTTACCGTAACCAGCAACTTTTTGACAGCCTAGTGGAAACATTGCAACCTTCGACTAAGCTTTGCGTTGCCTTCAACCTGACTTCAGCTTCGGAATGGGTAAAAACCATGACAATAGGAGGATGGAAAAAAAAGCCGGCCTCCCTTCCGAAAGCACCGGCTATTTTCATTATCGGGAATTAAAGTCCATATTCACTCACCAGGTATACCATCGCTGCCATCACAACTGTTCCCAGGTTGAGCTCCCTTTCGCTGACTGCTTCAAAGACATCTGTTTTGGCATGGTGTAAATCCATGTAACGCTGCGAATCAGGATTCAAGCCAATCAGGGCTGTTCCCAGCGGACGTAAAGGACCAATATCAGCACCACCACCACCTTCGTTGAATTCAAGTGCGCCATACTGCCTGAACAAAGGCTGCCAGGAGAGGATTCTTGACTTCTGAGGAGCATTGGCTGAAAATCCAAAGCCCCGGGGAGTAAACCCACCTGCGTCACTTTCTAATGCCATGATGAATTTTTTCGACTCTGTACGGGCAATTTCTGCATATTTTGTACCACCCCGTAATCCATTCTCCTCGTTCATGAACATAACTGCCCTTACAGACCTCTTAGGCCTGATACCCAATGCTTTAAACGAACGGATGATCTCTATACTCTGCATACAACCAGTTCCGTCATCATGTGCACCTTCTGCAAGATCCCAGCTGTCCAGGTGCCCTCCAACCGTAATAACTTCATCAGGATGTTCTGAGCCCCGCAATTCCCCCACCACATTGTACGAAAGAACATCCTCCAGCATCTTACAATTGGTCTTGATATAAACAGACCTGACCTTACCCGCACTGATGAGTCCGCTCAACTCAACGGCGCCATTGGTACTGATGGCCACCGCAGGAATTTTAGGCTTGTCTTCCTCATATCTTGTAGCACCAGTATGGGGATTATCGTCCAGAACAGGAGATAATGTTCGTACAATCACCCCAACAGCACCTAGTGCTGCAGCCTTTGAAGGACCCTGCGACCTGTAAACGCCAGCTTCCCCATAAGCCCTGAAAGTATTGATATGCCTGGGATCCATCCGGAAATTGTAAAAAACTATCTTTCCTTTGACCTTATCAGCTCCCAATGCTTCAAGCTCCTGAAAACTTTTCACCTCAAGGATACCGCCCGTGATTCCGGAAGCCGGTGTACCTACCGCATTACCCAAAGAAACAATGTTAAGCGGAATGGATTTACCATTGGCAAGTACAGCCTTGCCTGTCTCCTTTTCACCCCTCACCCACTGTGGAACCATGCAGGGTTGCAGGTACACCGTATCAGCACCAGCTTCGCGCAGCATTCTTGCCGTTTGCTCTACAGCCAATGCTGCACCGGGTGAACCAGATAAACGGGGGCCCACTTTTTTACAGAGATAGCGGAGGTTGTTATATGCCTGACCATTCATGAAAACTTCGTCTGAGATTTTTTTGATCATCAGAGAATCAGCAGACGACTGTGCAACTGCCCCGCCTGAGCATAAAGTGCCCAATAAAATTAAAATAGAAAACCTGCTCATGTTTGATGTATTTAGCTAAACTGAAAACTACTGAATTTTAAGGTTACTGCAAGACATTCTGCCAATGAACCTTATTATCGGTATTTTCGTTAAACAAAAAACTCATTTGGCATGAACATCGGGATTGTCTGTTATCCAACTTTTGGGGGAAGTGGCGTATTGGCAACAGAATTGGGCAAAGCCCTGGCCGATAAAGGTTATAGTGTGCACTTTATTACATACCAGCAGCCGGTAAGACTCACCGGGTTCAGCGCCAATATTTTTTACCATGAAGTAAGGGTTCCCACCTATCCTCTTTTTGATTTT
>CANHUF010000122.1 GCA_947463715.1 Sphingobacteriales bacterium | reverse complement strand
TCATGAGCCTTTGGATAATCAACATCATCAGTCTTCGATCCAGCACCGCCGCCCCGTCCATGTAAACCATGTGGCAAGCTCAAGGAAAACTCCAGGTCATAAAACTGGCAGAAACCTTCTTTTTTTGTGAGTGCCGAAAATGCTCTGACCATCACAATGAAATTATCATCTATTGTAAAATTCACCGTTATCCTTTCATAAAATGCCTTACCTTTTTTATCTACCTCTATGACCAGATTGCCATACTCATCTCGAGGATCACTTTGTGCAGACTTGTTCAAATACCTGGGCCGCTTAAATCTGATCTTCGCCTTACCATCCCTCGGATCAACACAGTAGATATCAAATGGCTCGTTTATCAAATCACCTTCCATCGGCAGCAAGGTACCTTGATCCAAAACTGTAAAATAAGACTGTCTCGCCTCAACTATCTCCAATGGCTTTGCCAGGCTCATTCGAAGTTGGTCATGGGCAATCCATGCACAACCCTCTGATATAATTCGATCTGCCTTGCCAGATACCTCAAGCCTATCAATACTAAATGTCTGTATCAGTCGCTGCTTTATCGCTGGCATGCTCACCATGCCACCAGTCGCCAAGCACAAGGAAATTCTTCTTTGATCGATTTTCAGAATATCCAATAATTCTGTGATTGCCCCCAAGCCTCTCTCTATAAAAATTGAACAGATCTCTTCCAACTTCTTCCTGGATAACTCAACTTCGATATCTCTGGACGGTTCATCTGTCATATAGAAATCTGGAACGTAAATGAATACCTTTTCCTTCACTGAAAGCTCAATTTTTGCCTTCTCACACGCATGCAACAAGCTAGCTCTTGCGCCTGGCGTTACTTGAGGGGCACGATCCAGAGAATGCGTCTTAAGGTGGCGTTCTAAGATGTAACTGCGGATGGCTTCATCAACGTAGTCACCACCTACCTCATTGTCACCCTTGTTCAGTATTTGAGTAAGCGATCCATCCTTGACAAGACATAGTGTTAAATCGAGCGTCCCTCCACCCCAGTCAAAAACCAAAACCATTTTCCCGTCAAGTTGTCTCAATGTTTCTTCAGAATGACTCTGATCTCTTAGATAGCCATAGAGAGCAGCAAGAGGTTCATGAACAAATTGAGTGACATGGATACCTGCCTGAAGCAGCGCATCTCTTAATTCGATGCGCATTCTGCCATCGCTCGCAACCGGTATTGAGACCACCGCCTTAGTAAAGTCTGCCTCTGTACTATCAGATGCCGAGGCGGCATCATCAATCAAATACTTCATTAAGTCAGCAACCACAGCGACTGGCTCTGTTTCGCGACCTCCGATATAGAATGGTCCATGACCGAGTTTAGTTTTAGGTGACTTGACGATCTCTTCGTTTGCTCCTTTCTCGATTGAGTCCTCCAATTGCTCTTTGGCTTTACGACCAGCAATAATTCTGCCACCACTGTAAGAAACTACCGATGGATGAGGCATTCGTTTATCATTCAAAAAACTTTTTATTGTCCCTGTACCTTCAAGCACCACTGAAATGAGACTGTTTGTTGTCCCAAAGTCAATACCTATTGTTTTAGCCATGACACCTCCCTATCAATAGTTTCTAAACAATCTTTAAGCAAATAGTCAACGATTTCAGCCCTAGATCTGGAATTAGCTTTCTCTGCTTTCAACAGTAAGCTTCGCAAATCCTCGTCTAACGTCCTGAGCACCTTGACCCTTAAATCATCTTTGCTATCGTTAAGATGAATCTTCGTATGCTGAGCGTATTGTCTTGATTTCTCCAATTCATTCATTAACTCTGTAATTTTCAATTTTGCTTCAGTAATCAGAGTTTCTCCTTGATTCAAAGCCTCTTTTAACTGTTCCTCACTAGATTTTGCATCTGCTATTAGTTTCTTAGCAAGTAACAACTCACTTTCTGTATTGGCAAGTTTTTGCTTCAATCTATTTTCATCATTGCTGATCTGAGACAGAAAATAGGCAAACTTTGCCTTCTTCGTAGACGTAATCATCGTCGCGGCAAAACCAAATGCGCTCGACTCAATGTGTGCACCAGCCTCACCTTTAATTGTGAAGGCGGTTCTACTTAAATACCTGATTAGATCACTAAACCCAGCTTGACGTTTACGATATAACCAAATGGCAGCAATACAAATCAGGTTGTTTTTCTTTGAATCAGGCAATGGCCTATTCTCACCATTCTCCGAAGGAACAGTTAGCGCATCGATTTGCCCAACAAAGAAACCAAACTTATCGTAGTCACTACGACCGCCATCTAGCCATGACTGAAAAATCGTATTCGTTTTAACATTCGCCAGACTAGCGTAATTGCTCACGACATTTTCTACTAAACCAAATAGTATCTCGTGATTTCTAGAGTACTCACCACCTTCCAGAACAAACTCAGCAAGAGATAACGTTATTCTAAGTTCTGTATCCTTCTCTGTTGCTACTGCTACTATTTCCGATAGCTCTTTGTCAGTCAGATTGATATCAAATTTGGCAAAAGCCGCCTTATTTTCATGTGGAATTCTGCCAGTTTCGTAAGCCGAGCGAATAAAATCTACAAAGGAAGAAGCTGCCGCTGATCGCACTTTTTGTTTTGAGGCTTTTGGGGGATTATTATCGTTTTTGTCTACCATTTCAGTAAATTCGTTAGTCTTTTGACTACCATCTTCGGAAATCAATTTGATGCTCCTTCCAATTGCTGAACCAAGTCTCTAAAAAAATTTGAGTGTACTAACCTACTTCTTAAAGAAGAGGCTTTAATAGAATTACCTGTTTGTCTTGCCATAATCCAAAGCAAGAAATAAATCTTAATCCTGTCATACATAGAAGTCTGCGAAGACTCCGATAATTTTTCCATATCAGGTAAATTTGCAAGTCTGTACTCGAATGACGAGACTATGAAATCAATTATCTTGCCTGATACGTTATCTATCGGTATTAAGGAATTACCTACTTGCCCTTTGAAATCATCATAAAAAAGTCCAGTCCTAAAAAGCCGCTTTGCTTCCTTTAAACATGGCATTTTGTTGTCGCTGAAACATTCTTCAAAATTATTCTTCATGAATGCTGCAACGGACAATATCGAGCCTGCAAGTGAACGGTCAAATTCATACAATCCATCAAGGGACTCACCAAGCTTATCAACATAATGCTCGTGAGCAAGTGCAGCACCTTGGACTTGATCTTTAGTCATGACGGCGGTTACATAAGAGCCCAATGGGCCCGCATAGGAAATTCCAGATTTAAACTTACTGGATGCCTCATTAAAAAGCTGCAATTGCTGAGCTAGTTGGAGCTCGTTCGAGAATGCGCTAAAGAAATCTCTCTCGACTCGCTCCATTACCGATGGCTCCATGATTTCAAATCTAATTCTGACCTCTACCGGATAACCTTGGTTTGAGAGCATTACATTATGGGTTCCACGCTGATTCTTTATTAGAAACTCGGTAGCGCGATCAATATCGCTTTTGAACTCCATATCATCGATCCGAATCTGATCAGCATCTTCAAATTGAATATCTATGAAATCCAATTTTGTTCTCACTGTTACTTCCGGCTTTCTTGATGAAATACCTCTGATATATAAGTACGGCCGCTTGATAGGATGATTATCAGCCTTATGCCTTCTTAGATGATCCAGCTCTTTGAAGGTATCGCTGCAACTCGGACATTCATACACGAATTCACGCTTTATGAATTTAATCCCCGATTCCGGAATGACAACACTTCCACCAGAATTGCCTGGGTCTATGTGATCCAAGTTTGCCATCTGAATTGCCCTCATTTGAGCCAGAAACTAATGCCGGTTGTTAACGCTACGTCATCGTTGCACTTATCTGCAGACCATCATCTATTTTTCATATTACTTTATACTAATCATATAGTTAAACTTTTTATCAATAGATTCTATTTTATGGTGCCACAACTAGTTTCCCCACACCCCAAACATCCCCCCCAAACCCCAACAACCACCGATCCAGCATCGCACTATCCACCACCGTCGCCGTGATCCGATAGTGGTCATACAGCTCCTCCACCTGCTGATCTGGGGCCAGCGGCGCCTCAGTCAGATGAAAACCCGCCACCTTGCTGATACAGAAACTGATTTTTACGCGCTGACCGTCACCAAACCCAAAGCGGCCATCGTTGTCATATTGGATCAAATCAAAGTCGGCCGGTCGGCTGAAGCTCAGAGAACTGCTCTCTACGTTGATAAACCGGTGCAGCGCCAGACTTCGTTCATTGTCATAACCTTCAAACCGGCACACCAGATACAGATGAACGCCCTGCTGCGCCAGCCCCAGCGGCATGACGCGCGCTTCGGTTTCCTTGCCACCGGCATTGCGGTAGACAATGTTCAGCCAGAGATTGTTATACAGGGCATTACTGATCCTTTGGAAGATTTCATCATCAACATTGGGGGCCTGCAGCGGCTGATTGGTGCTAACCACCCTGACCTTTTTGAGCCACTGCTTTTCCAATGCTGCTTTGCCGGGGTTTTGCAGATTGTTTCGGGCCTGCCGAAAGTAGCTATCCATGGACGACATCAGTTTGGATGGAAGCAGGTTCCTTAAGTGCTGCTCTGCAAGAGCTAGTAGCAAGGACTCCTGCTGACTCATACCTGGCAGGGAAAGCCCCTTGGCTTTGCCTTTCCACCGGTAGCCATAGGGTTTGCCCCTGTCGTCGCACTCCACGTCAAAATGCTCGGTAATCTGCTTGAGATGCCGCTGAATACTGCGCAGATCGCGCTCATAGCCTGCCGCAACGAGCTGCTTTTGCAACTCCGGCGCAGTGATCTTGCTGTCCCTGGGAATGCGGCGCAGCAACTCGATGGTCAAATGCACCGTTTCCATACTGTCACGATTTTTGGGCATGGGCTTCCTGCAAGCTGTGTCTTTAATGACTAGCTGTTGTTATGACACTTTTATTGCTTTTGTCTGGATAGTACGCATCGGCAGCGGGCAGGGCAATGACCCATATGTACTATTGCGACGGAATGCGACGCTGGTTGTCGCCTGACCATGATCAAGTCAGCCCCCCCACAATCAATACTTATACAGATGGCAGGCTCTGCGATGAATGATGCAAATCAAATAAGCAGGCAAACATGGCTGGAAACCGCCGTAACGCATGCATCGGCCGAGTTCAAACGACACGGTTATTCGGTGCCAGAGGTCAGAATCTCCTGCGGATTCCCCAGCACGGGTCAGCGCAGCAGCCGTATTGGTGAGTGTTGGCCGACCAAAGTCTGCTCCGGCGGCCTGAACGAGATTTTTATCTCACCATTAATCGATGACCCCGATGAAGTGCTGGGGATTATTTTTCATGAACTCGTGCACGCCGTTGATGATTGCAAAAGCGGGCACGGCGCAGCTTTCAAAAAGATTGCCACCACCATAGGCCTGACCGGCAAGATGATCCACGCACATCCCAATGATGAACTGGGCAAACTCGTAAAACTGATAATTGCCGAGATAGGCCCTTACCCACACAAAAAGTTAATCCCCAAAACCCGGATAACCATCAAGCGCCAAAGACCTTACGCAGAATGCAATGAGTGTGGTTATCGGGTGCCCATGCTGAAGAAATTTCTGGAGGTAGGCCCACCGATCTGCCCAAATGACAACATCATGATGATGCCAGAGGGGAAGTGGGATTAGCTTTTAACCGTTTGTTCATATCAAAGGAGCACTTCGCGATGACAGCTCAAGCGCGATCGTATCCAATACTGTCACGGCGGATTCGAAAGCGTCTATGAGAGCGACCTGTTCCTGGATATCAAAGACGGGGTTGTAGTGGATACCCGTTTGGTACAAAACAGTGTGTCTGAGAATTATGTTGATGATTGAGGGCTGGGGGGGATAACCTGAGCTCTATGGGCGACATCGACATTACCTTTGACTTCCGATCGGATACACCTCCGGGCAAGGACCCTGACGCCCTTAGCCCCATGCTCCGTAGATACCACAAACTTCTGTGGATCAAGCCTTTACCTGGCGGGATAGTGTTTGGGCTGGTGGACTCGATATCCGGTGCCTACCTGCATCACACATCTGAACTGGGTGAGTTCTGGTTGGCCAGCGACGCGGTGATTCCTACTTTCAGAAAAGAAACTCGCCTTTTGCACGTTATTGAACAGATACCTGAGAAAATGGCGGAATTCATGCATATCGGATACACGATTGGCGGCATGATGTTATTTCCCGGCAATCGTATCGACAGCAAGATGACGATCAACGCTGCACGCGGTTTTCATCCCCGTATCAAGGACAGGTTCGATTTGACCCTGGAGTGTATTCGCCTGCACTACCTCGGCCAACCGAACCCGCTAGATGCCCCGCTCGAGCGATATGCGGACTTCTTCAGGCTGTTCGGCAGCTTCCGTGGGTTTGTGGAGTTTTTTCTACTCCAGGATATTGTCACGGAAGATAGCTCGGCCGTGAGATTCTTCATGCCGTTCGATCATTTCAATTCGTCTCCCGTGCCCGACTCCATGGCAGCGTACCTATCTTACAGGGAGCAAGCGATTGGCTTTATCAATGGACGGAACCAGCGGATTCAAAAGTGGCAGGAGACCAAACGAACGCGCTGATAGGAGCGGTAATTGATCGGGCTGGCATTTGCTATCAGGTCAGGTTTAATTAGACCACTGCAAGTGGTAAGGCTTTTTAGTACGCCAATACGTCATGACAGCATATTTTGGTCGCCTTGGAACCGTTTGATAGGCGAACTACTAATCCTGAGCATAGTCATAGGCGCTTATCTCGTTTATATGCGTAACGAAGGTCGCGTACGACGGCAGCCTGCTCTGTAAAGAATTTAGCAGCTGACTCAAGTTCACTCTCCAGGCGGCGAAGGTCTTCGGGCAATCGCTCAACAAGTTGTGGGTCAGTCGCATCGCTAAGAAGTCCCGTGTTCTCCTTAACAGTTACCGCAACCCCTGCAAGACGGCTGAGCCAATCGAAGACGTTGTCCGATGCGGTCGACCAGCCGAAGTAGTGGTCTGGAATCCGAAGCGCGCCAAGCAGAACCCCGAGCGAAGGATAATGACCCCACTTGCGCTTATGATATTCTTCGTCGGTTATACTCATGTAGGAGGTCACTCCTTCTTGTGGTTTGGTAGGGTTCTACCCTTATTACACGGACGCTTGCAAAACGGCTTTGCACTTACCCTTGTCCGTAGACAATCCTGGAATCATTTCACCACAGTGACCTTATCCCTGAATTAGTACCATTAGCTCGATGAGACATTTGCATTATGCCGCCCTTTTTGCAAAAGCGGCAGGTGTCATATAGTTCAACGTACTATGGGGTCGTTCATTGTTGTAGTGATCGCGCCAGGCATCAATGATTTGTGTTGCCTCATCAAGACTGCGAAAC
>CANHUF010000121.1 GCA_947463715.1 Sphingobacteriales bacterium | reverse complement strand
TTCTTGTCATCACTGTGTATCAGGGAGTAAATTTTGTTTTCTCCGGCACCTGAAGTCTGGGATGTATCGAGGTCAACAGGGTCAGACATGACCTTGCCTTCAGCATTTATTCTGACCATGGCGCAATGTACGATGTTGCGTTTCTGGTATTGGTAAATCATATAGGCAAAGTCTGGGTATGCAACGAAGTCAACATTCATGACACGATCGGGCAGAAAATCGAGGGGGATCCTGTTTTTGAGTTGCATATCATTATCGTAAACGGATATGTCGTGTCTCGACTTATGGTTCTTGTATACTGCGATATTAGTACCCAGTTTTCCGATGATTTCAAAGTTCATCTCCCTGTAGTCGTCTTTGTCAACCAGGGAGTAATCAATTTTTTGGGCCTTCGTCAGGGTTACGGCAACAAGGGCAATGATTAGTATGATACACTTTTTCATGAGCTTTGGGTTTCCATATAAAATTAGGTGAACCTTTGTTAAAACAAACAAATATTCCCTATACCTTTGTCCGGCCGTTTGGTAATTTAATATTTCTTTAAAGTGGGTAAACATCTGAATAAGGTAACCGGTGCGGGGTTACTAATCGCCTTGGGAATCATTTACGGAGACATTGGAACTTCACCGCTCTACGTTTTCAGTGCCATTATCAATGGTCGTGTCATCAGTGAGGAGCTTATCCTGGGAGGGATTTCCTGTATCATCTGGACACTTACCTTGCAGACTACAGTTAAGTATGTCATACTTACACTTCAGGCAGACAACAGAGGTGAGGGTGGTATTTTCTCGCTCTATACCCTGGTAAGGAGAAGGCGAAAATGGCTTGTTATTCCAGCAATGATTGGAGGAGCGGCCTTGTTATCTGAAGGCATTATAACACCTCCGATTTCAGTAACTTCTGCAGTTGAAGGTCTCAAACAGCTTCCAAGTCTTTCAACAATTGCTGAAATGCAGATTGTTTATATTGTACTGGGAATATTGGCTGTTCTATTCTTCATGCAACAGTTCGGAACTGCTTCGATTGGTAAATTATTCGGCCCAATCATGTTCATCTGGTTCGGCATGTTAGCAGTACTTGGTTTAATTAACATGTTTGATAACTGGAGTGTACTCAAGGCTTTAAATCCTTCTTATGCTATCAATTTACTAGTAAACTATCCTAATGGCTTCTGGTTGCTTGGTGCAGTTTTTCTATGCACAACAGGTGCCGAAGCCTTGTATTCTGACCTTGGACATTGCGGAAAGCAAAATATCCGGATCACATGGATCTGGGTTAAGCTTTCCTTAATATTAAATTATCTTGGTCAAGGTGCTTATCTGTTAGGTCTGAAAGGGCAAACATTTGCGAATTCAACTTTGTTGAAAGATGATGCTTTTAGCGCAGCTAATCCGGATGCTTTATTGCTGGAAAATCCTTTCTATGCCATGATGCCAGATTCTTTTCTTTTGATTGGAATCATAATTGCAACTGCTGCGGCAATTGTGGCGAGTCAGGCTATGATTAGTGGATCATTTACTTTGGTGAGTGTTGCGATGCGTTTAAACCTTTGGCCTAAGTTTCGAATCAGCTATCCAACTGAAGAGCGTGGACAGTTATTCATCCCAGCAATCAACTCATTGCTTTTTATCGGCTGTTGCTGTATCGTGTTGTATTTCAGGTCATCAAGTAACATGGAGGCTGCATATGGTTTGGCAATTACCTTGTGCATGTTTGCAACTTCTATTCTTTTTGCCAATTACCTCGTGCTTAAAAGAGTCAATCAGGTTTGGATTTATCTTTATTTGATTGTTTATTTTATCATTGAATTCAGTTTCCTGATTGCCAATCTTGAAAAATTCCCTCATGGTGGTTTTGCAACTTTTGTATTAGGTGGGGTATTTGTACTTGTCATGTACGTTTGGTTCAAATCCCGTAAGATCAAAAACAGGTACGTTGAATTTGCGAGACTGGAAAACTACCTTCCTGTATTACAGGAGCTGAGCAATGACCAGTCTATTAATAAATATGCCACACACCTGGTTTACCTGAGCAGTGCCAATAACCCGAAAGAGATTGAATACAAGATCATCCACTCGATTTTAAACAAAAAACCCAAGCGTGCTGATATATACTGGTTTGTTCATGTTGATACCCTGGATGAACCTTATACCTGTGAATATGAAGTACAGACTATTATACCCAATGAGGTTATCCGTGTTGAATTCAGGCTTGGGTTCAGGGTACAGCCCAAGATAAACCTGATGTTCCGTAAAGTGGTAGAGGATATGGTATCCAATAAGGAAGTGAACATCACATCCCGTTATGAGAGTTTGCAGCGCAACAACATTGCGGGCGATTTCGAATTCATAGTTATGGAGAAATTCCTGAGTCAGGATAATGAACTGCCTTTCTGGGAAAGGGTGGTTATGAAACTTTACTTCTGGCTCAAAGAGATATCACTCTCGGAAGAGAAAGGATTCGGGCTGGATGCCAGCAATGTGACGGTGGAGAAATTCCCGCTTGTTGTAGCTCCTGTCAAGAGTCTGCGGCTTAAACGCATACAGACTGAAGAGGAATAAAATAAGGGGCCGCTGAAAGCGGCCCCTTATCATTTCGGGTATTTGACGGGATGCTATTTTTTTACTTTCAGCATACCCTTCAGTTTTTCCTCATATTGTACATTAATGTCTGAGGCTTTCTTTTCAGCATCATCGACCTTTTTGGAAAGGCTGTTGATGCTGGCTATCTGAAGGTTACTGGGTGCAGCTTCATTGAAGCAGATGGCCTGATAAACCTGCGTGATTTCTTCCCTTAGCCTTGTTTCATCTGCAAAAATCGAGGTTTGTTTGGTTGGCAGCAGATCTGCACGCAGTGTTTCAAGGGCATTGATGTAGTCCTTTCCCCATTGCAGTGCTTTCTTTTGCTTCAGTGTGTTGATGGTATCCTTATACATTTTCTGCTTTGCTGAAATCCCCGCAACAACCGATGCCAGTTTTAAATGCATATTATACAGCTGCATGGCTGCAGCAAACTGTGCCTTGCGTTCTTCAACAGAAATGCCGGATGCAGGATCGTGAACAAGCTTGAATGCCTGGCTGTATTCATCCTTGCCCGCCTTTACTTTAAGCGTATAATTGCCGGGAAGAACCTGCGGTGCAAATGCGTTTGCATTGTCTGGCTTGGTGCCTCCAACTGCTGTTTTGGGTGGCATCATACGCTGTGACCAGGTAACGCGGTTGATTCCTTTTCTGTTTGTGCCTGGAACTGTCTGTACGAGCTTACCCTCGGTATCATAAATTTCGAGTTTGATGGTTCCGGTATTGATCCGGTCCTTCAAAAAGTACTGAAAGGGTTTGAGGGATGGCGCATTGGGAGCAACCCATCCACCTGTGCTTGGAAAGCCGCCATCTCCGAAACTGCCTGTAGAGAGTGTGATGTCTCCTGTTTCAAATAAATGAAAGTCTTTCTCTCTGATAGAAGCAGTCAGGTTTCTCATGGCAGCAATGTCGTCCACGATGAGAATTCCACGTCCGTGGGTCGCCACAATCAGGTCATTGGTAACAGGATGTATTTTAATATCCCTTACAAGCGCATACCACGGTATGTTGTTTTTCATCCTAAACCAGTCTTTCCCGGCATTGAGGCTGGCAAACAATCCCATTTCTGTTCCAAGGAAAAGCAGGTCACTGTTTACGGGGTCTTCAATGATTTTGTGGGCAAATCCGGTGAATTCGGGACTTTTAAACGCCACCCATGTTTTTCCACCGTCAGCAGATTTGGCTGCATAGGTTTTATGGTCTCCATACATGTGGTTCTCAAAACTGGCATAAACAACTTCCTTGCTGAATTTTGAAGGATGGATGCTGCTGACCCATGTTTGTTTGGGAATATCCCCTGGGAGATTGATGGAGGTATTGGTCCAGGTTTTTCCACCGTCTCTTGTAACCTGAAGGTTACCATCATCAGTTCCTACCCAAACCATTTGCTCATCAAGCGGAGATTCGGCAATGGTGAAGATTGTGGTGTGGTTTTCTGCGGATGTATTGTCGGCACTGAGTCCACCGCTTTTTTCCTGCTCTTGTTTCTTCTTGTCATTTGTGGTCAGGTCCGGTGAAATACGTGTCCAGTTCCTGCCCTGATCCTGTGAGCGGTAAAGGTATTGCGCACCGGTATACAGGTTTTTAGGATTGGCTTTGCCAGTGGCAATGGGTGTATTCCAGTTCCACCTGAGTTTGTCCTCAGCTTCCGTTTGAAGGGGTCTGATACCAACTGACTTTACAGTCTTCAGGTTAACCCTGTTTACATCACCACCCTGTGATTCTGCATAAGCAATATCCGGATCGGTTGGGTCAGGAACAACCCAGAATCCATCACCACCGTAAATGGCTTTCCAGTCGCCATTGGCTACGCCGCCTGCATTTGACGAAGGTGCCACCCAGCTTCCATTGTCTTGTAATCCGCCAAAAACCCGGTATGGTTTTCCCATATCATGTTCTACATGGTAGAATTGTCCAACCGGAATATTCTGCATAAAGCTCCATGTCGCACCACGGTCGAGGCTCATGTAAACCCCGCCATCAGTGCCAAGGTACATGTGGTTGGTGTTGTTGGGGTTAATCCAAAGTGCATGGTGATCGCTATGCACCCAGCCACCTTCGCCGCTTGCTTCCGCAAAGGAATATCCTCCATCGCTGGAATAGGCAAAGGAATATGCCGGCCTGTAAACCCTTTTAGGGTCCTTGGGATCAATAACCAGTGTGCTGAAGTAGAATGGTCTGGAGATCACATTGAGTGATGCACTCTGTTGTTTCCAGTTTTCACCGCCATCGGCAGATATATACAATCCTGTTTTCTCTGCTTCCACAATAGCAATCAGGTTATTGGGTGCTGATGGTGCGATGGCCAGTGCAGTGCGGCCAATGGGCTTTCCGGGCAATCCGTTTGTCAGTTCTTTCCAGGTTTTTCCGGCATCGGTACTCTTCCATACTCCGCTGCCTGTGCCGCCTGATGAGAAAGAATAGGGGGTTCTCCTGAATTCCCAGGTAGTTGCATAAATGGTGTTGTTGTTTTGCGGATCGATGGAAATATCAGCACACCCTGCTTTTTCTGAGATGTAAAGAATTTTTTCAAATGTCTTTCCGCCATCTGTTGATTTATATAAACCGCGGTGTTTACTGTCGCTCCAAAGCGGACCGGGCGCAGCTACATAAAGTACCTGGCTGTTTACCGGATCGATGGCTATTTTGGCGATGTGCTCGGTGGAATCAAGTCCGCCTGTTCTGATCCAGTTGCTTCCCGCGTCGGTGGACTTATAAAATCCATCTCCAATGGAAACAGAGTTTCGCATGTTGCTTTCTCCTGTTCCGGCATAGATGATTTTGGGGTTCTTCTGGTCAATGGCAATAGCTCCTATACTCTGGCAATATTTATCAAAGATGGGTTTGAAGGATGCGCCGGCATTGGTTGACTTCCAGATACCGCCACCTGCTGTTCCTACATAAATGGTCTTGCCCTGATCGGTGTTTACGCCATCGATGGCAGCAATCCTTCCGCTCATCGTACCCGGACCCAATACGCGGGCTTCCATTGTTCCGAAAGTACTGGAGTTGATGTCTTGTTGGGCGCTGACTCCTGTAACTACAAGGAGTAGCGTGCAAACCCTTGTAATTGTGTTGATTAGATGCTTCATTTGCGTTATTTTGGTTAACAAAAAAACCCGGCGATACCACCGGGTTTGAAAAAAATAGGCTTGATTATTGTTGTACTTTGAATGCAGCTTCGTCAACCGGACCATTGATTACCACTTTGGTGATGGTAATAGGAGCAGGAATCTGGCTGTTTTCCATTGTGAAAGGCATTACGATTCCTTCGGGCAGTTTCTGGAAATTACTCATGTTTACTGTTGACTCAACTTCTTGTCCGTTTGCCACCACTTTGGATGTGGCACGGATGGTATAAAAAGTTTTGGGGTCAAAGAAATAAACTGACTCTGTTCCGCTTTTACGCGTTATTTTAACCTTGAAACAGTTTGTTCCATCTACGTCTTCACTTGGCAACAGTTCCAGCGTGTGGCCTTTTGCCTTGTAATCAATGAATTCACCCTGAAGATCGAGTTGGTCTTTGCCGTATTTCAGTTCGTCTGCGGTAACCGGCTCGGGTTTATTTTGACCCTGCATCGGATTGAAATTCCAACCACCTTCAGAAGTAATAATGGAGTAACCTGTCATACCCATCACTGTAAATTCCTGCTTGAAGGCCTTGTTGTGAACAAAAGTTATGACAACGGGAATTTCCATTCCCTGAACACTGATGGCTGCTTCCTGACGTACTGAATTGATTTTCTTCCAGTTTTCAACACCACCAATGGCTTGAATATGCTTAGTTATGATCTCGTCAGCCGATTGGGCAAACGAAGCGGCTGAAAGAGCCAATGCAGCAAACATAAAAGATAATAATCTCAAGGCTTTCATAATGTTTAGTTTTATCATGCAAGATACCGCTGTTTGACATTCCCGGATATGTTCTGTGTTGAGAATTGATTTTTTAAGTACGAATGGTTACCAGGCATGGTGATGGGAAAGCATTTCCTTCGTAAATTACCTGCTTATGGCTTCTTTTACCATCACTGGCAACCTGGTTAATTGCATTACACGTAGTCTGACTCCCTCCGCTATGCTGGTGGAGCAGGGTAAAATCATTTCAATTGAACCTGTCGGTGGATCTTCACCCAATCCCGATCTTCCTTATATCATGCCCGGCTTCATTGATGCCCATGTTCATATTGAGAGTTCCATGCTGGTGCCTGCAGCATTTGCCCATCTGGCCGTTGTTCATGGAACTGTGGCAACCGTCAGCGATCCGCATGAAATTGCCAATGTCTGTGGCATGGAAGGTGTCGACTTCATGATAGAAAACGGGAAAAAAGTGCCTTTCAAGTTTTACTTCGGAGCTCCCAGCTGTGTTCCTGCTACAATATTTGAAACCGCAGGTGATACACTTGACGCCAATGCCGTTGCAGCATTGCTGCAAAGAGATGAAATAAAATACCTGAGTGAAATGATGAATTTTCCAGGAGCTATTGCAGGTGATGAGGAAGTGTTGAAAAAAATCAATGCCGCAAAGGCGGTGGGAAAAGTTATTGACGGACATGCACCTGGATTGCTTGGAGATGCGCTCAGGCAGTATGCCGGCAGGGGAATTTCTACCGATCACGAATGTTTTACCCGTGAAGAAGCAGCGGAAAAAATCGCTATGGGGATGAAAGTGATCATCCGTGAAGGCAGTGCAGCGAAAAATTTTGATGCATTGATCGGATTACTCGATGAATTTCCGGGAATGATGATGTTTTGTTCGGACGACAAGCACCCCGATAGTCTGGAGTTGGGGCATATCAATACACTCTGTTCCAGGGCAGTAGCTGCGGGATCTGATGTTTTCAATGTGATCAGGGCGG
>CANHUF010000120.1 GCA_947463715.1 Sphingobacteriales bacterium | reverse complement strand
ATACCTGCTACAAGTGGAAGTAAGACTTTGAAAGATGCTACGAATGAAGCTATTAGGGATTGGATCAACAATCCTGAAGACACACACTACATTATAGGATCTGTTGTTGGGCCTCATCCTTATCCTGATATGGTTGCCCGTTTTCAGTCTGTTATAAGCAAGGAAATCAGGAGTCAGCTGCTCGATAAAACCGGAAATGAGCTACCCACAAGAGTGGTTGCATGTGTTGGTGGTGGCAGCAATGCAGCAGGAGCATTTTATCATTTTCTGGAAGAAGAAAGCGTTGATATTGTAGCTGTGGAAGCTGCAGGTCATGGCATATACAGTGGGATGAGTGCCGCCACCACCCAGTTAGGTGTTCCCGGAATCTTACATGGCAGCAAAAGTATTGTGATGCAAACCCCTGATGGACAGGTTACAGAGCCTCACAGTATTTCTGCAGGGCTTGATTATCCCGGTATCGGTCCGATGCATGCCCATTTATTTAAAAGCAAACGCGGGATTTTTATGAGTGCAACTGATGAGGAAGCACTGAGCTGGGCATTTGAACTTTCAAAGCTTGAGGGAATAATTCCTGCACTCGAAACTGCGCATGCTTTTGCTGCATTGGAGCGTATGTCATTAGCACAAACCGATGTTACAGTAGTCTGCCTGAGTGGGAGAGGAGATAAGGATCTTGGGACTTACATGAATGCAATGAATGAACAATAATAAATGTATGAGCAGGTTAAAGGAGTTATTCAGCAGAAAAAGTAAATCAGTATTAAACGTATATTTCACAGCCGGTTATCCGGGACTTAATGATACAATTCCGGTAATGAATGCCTTACAGGATGCTGGTGTTGACCTGATTGAGCTTGGAATGCCATACAGTGACCCGCTCGCTGATGGTCCTGTTATACAGGTCAGCAGTGCCATCGCATTGAATAACGGGATGTCAATTTCCACCTTGTTCAGTCAGCTTGAATCCATGCGTGATTCAATTAAACTACCTGTTGTTTTGATGGGGTATATGAATCCGGTATTGCAATACGGATTTGAAGATTTTTGTAAAAAGGCAGCAGCAGTTGGCGTAGATGGGCTAATCCTTCCTGATCTTCCACCATATGAATTTGAAACAAAATACCGTACCATTTTAGCTGAAAACGGTCTCGATTTCATCTTTTTGGTTACACCTGAAACTCCGGAAGAAAGGGTACGATACCTGGATAGTTTATCATCCGGATTTCTTTATGCTGTTTCCTCCTCCTCAACAACAGGAAAAGAAAAGGATTTTAAAGTTGTTCAGGACTATCTGATCCGATTAGGAGGGTACAAACTCAATAATCCTGTATTGGTTGGTTTTGGAATAAAAGACAGTGAAACTTTTCAAGCTGTGGTACCCTACGCAAATGGTGCAATTATTGGTTCTGCATTTATCGGGGCACTGACAAAAGGGAATGATCCCATTACCGCTACAGCTGAATTTATTGCTTCAGTGCTCAATGAGAATCCATGAAAATCGTCATTATTAAATACAATGCCGGCAACATCCGGTCTGTGCAGATAGCTCTTGAAAGGCAGGGTATCACTCCTGTTATATCTGATGACCCTGAAGTCATTCATGCAGCAGATAAAATTATTTTTCCTGGAGTTGGAGAAGCCAGTTCTGCGATGGCATACCTCACTGAAAGGAGCCTTGACAGCGTAATAGCCGATGCGCGGCAACCCTTTCTTGGGATTTGTCTGGGAATGCAGTTAATGTGTTCACATTCTGAGGAGAATGACACAACCTGCCTGGGTATCTTTGAGGAGAACGTCAGGAAGTTCAGCACTTCCGATAATAGTATAAAAATTCCTCAGATTGGCTGGAACAGTATTACCAACCTCAAAAGTTCACTGTTTGAAGGAATTAATGAAAACAGCTATTGCTATTTTGTTCACAGCTACTTTGCAAGTATTGGGAAACATACCATCGCACAAACGCATTATTGCGGCGAATACAGTGCCTCACTGCACAAGAATAATTTTTATGGCGTTCAGTTTCACCCTGAGAAAAGTGCAGATGTCGGGGCTTCAATTATCAATAATTTTTTAAAAATTCCTTCATAATGGATATTATTCCAGCGATTGACCTGATCAACGGGAGGTGTGTCAGACTCACTGAAGGTGATTATACAAGGAAGACAGAATATGCACAATCTCCCTTGGAGATTGCTAAACAATACCAGGATCATGGGATTAAAAGGCTACACCTAGTTGACCTGGATGGCGCAAAACAGGGTAAGGTAATAAACTGGCAGATAGCTGAGCAACTTGCAAGTTATACTGATCTTATTATTGATTTTGGTGGCGGTGTAAAAACAGCAGCAGAAGTTGAACGGATTATTGACCTTGGTATTGAATATGTTGTTGTTGGCAGTGTTGCAGCTAAACAGCCGGACCTATTTGCTGACTGGATTGTCCGGTTTGGTCCAGACAGGTTTATGTTGGGAGCGGATGTGAGAAATGAAATTATTATGGTTAGTGGCTGGCTTGAAAAATCTTCCATTCAATTATTTCCATTCCTAGAAACACAAATAAATCAGGGCATCAGAAATGTTTTTTGTACTGATATAAGTAAGGATGGAAAGCTTGAAGGTCCTGCAGTTGATTTATACCGTAAAATCAGGTTGGCTTATCCTGCTTTAAATCTGATTGCAAGCGGGGGTGTTTCATCCATGGATGATGTTCACGCTTTAGCAGAGGCAGGTTGTAATGGTGTTATTATTGGGAAAGCCATCTATGAAGGACGTATTTTGATTCAGGAGCTTGAATCTTATATAAATGCACATAAGGGATAATATGCTTACAAAACGAATCATTCCGTGTCTGGATATAAAAGATGGAAGAACTGTTAAAGGTACAAATTTTGTTGACCTCCGCGATGCAGGGGATCCCGTTGAGCTGGCAGCGTTGTATGCAGATCAGGGAGCTGACGAACTTGTTTTTCTCGATATAACTGCCACCAATGAAAAAAGAAAGACATTGGCACAGTTGGTAGACAGGATAGCTCACCGAATCAATATTCCATTTACTGTTGGCGGTGGCATAGCCTCTGTTGAAGATGTTAGAATTTTATTAGATAGCGGTGCAGATAAGATCTCTGTTAATACTGCGGCATTCAAAAATCCTGAATTGATTACAAGTCTGGCAAGTTCTTTTGGAAGTCAGTGTGTTGTGCTGGCCATAGACACCAAAAAACATGCTGATAACCAATGGTATGTATACCTCAATGGAGGAAGAGTGGCAACGGAAAGTATTTGTGAACACTGGGCTGCAAAAGGGGTTAGCCTTGGTGCAGGTGAAATTTTATTAACGTCGATGGACCATGACGGTACTAAAAAAGGGTTTGCTACTGAAATAACTGCTGCTGTTAGTCAGACTGTTAATGTGCCGGTAATTGCATCAGGGGGTGGAGGCATCCCGGAACACTTTGCAGAAATATTTGATAATGGCGCAGATGCTGCTTTGGCAGCCAGTATTTTCCATTTTAAAGAGGTCATGATTCCTGAATTAAAATCATTCCTAAAATCCCGGCAAATCTCTGTTCGTTAAAAATGGGATTTAGTAAATTTACATTCTGATGGAGAAATTAATTGATTTCGGGAAGTTTGCAGATGGATTAGTTCCTGCTGTTATACAGGATGCTGTAACCGCAAAGGTTTTGATGTTGGGATACATGAACCGTGATGCCTTTTCAAAGACCATGTCAGGCGGGAAAATTACTTTTTACAGCAGATCAAAGCAACGTTTGTGGACAAAAGGAGAAGAGAGTGGCAACTATTTAATCGTTCAAAGTTATGAGGTTGATTGTGACCAGGATGCTTTGCTTTTTAAGGTGAAGCCAGTTGGTCCGGTGTGCCATACAGGAGCAGATACTTGTTGGAATGAAGCAAATATTTCAACAGACTTCCTTGATCAGCTTGAAAAAATCATAAATCAAAGAAAAAATAGTCCTGACGAGGGATCCTATGTAAGTTCTTTATTCAAGAAAGGTATTAATAAGATAGCCCAGAAAGTAGGAGAGGAAGCTGTTGAGTTGGTCATAGAATCCAAGGATGAGAATGATGAACTCTTCGTAAATGAAGCAGCAGACCTGCTTTTTCACTATTTAATTTTACTTAACAGTAAAGGGTTTAACTTAGAGGACATCCGGAAAGTTTTAAAACAAAGACACAGACCATGAGAAATATACTTTCATTGCTTTTAATAGCACCTTTTGCGTTGTTTGCACAACAGAAATCATTCACAATTAAGGGTGTATTAAAGGGAATGCCTGATAAAACTGAGCTTGTATTGAAGAATGAGGAGTCTGGTCCCGAGCCTGTTGCTTCTGGAATTTCAATTGGAGAAAATATTGAGATAAAAGGAAATATCTCTGAACCGGGCTTGTACCAGCTCTCGGCTAATAATGGACAACAAAAGTTACTTATTTTTCTTGATCAGGCCAATATGACTCTTGAGGGTGACTTTATCAGTTTGCAAAGTGCAAAAATTTCAGGTTCAGCCACACATGACGACTTTACAGCTTTCAACAATACATTTAATCCGCTTTTTGCCAAACTAACCGGCCTAGCCCAACAACTCAATCAAGGCGCAAAAGATGAAAATGGAGCAATCAGAAAAGGATATAATGATCTGGTTGCAGAGGTGACCCGCCAAACTGATCAGTTTATCAACAATCATGCTCAGTCGCCTGTATCAACTTTTTTACTTCTGGTGATGATGCAGTTGAACGATGATCCCAAAATCATGGAAGAAAGACTTTCAAGAATAGGGCAGCAGGCTAAAGCAAATTATTTTGGAAGAATGGCAGAGAAAATTGTTGAGGATGCCAGGTTTGGAGCCGTGGGTAGCTTAGCGCCGGATTTTACCCAGACTGACGAAAATGGAAAAGATATCAAACTGTCATCTTTTAAAGGCAAATATGTTTTGCTTGATTTCTGGGCAAGTTGGTGTGGTCCATGCCGGCAGGAAAATCCTAATGTGGTGAATGCGTTTAATAAATACAAGTCAAAGAATTTCACAGTACTTGGTGTTTCTCTTGATAGGGCAAAGGAACCCTGGTTAAAGGCAATAAAGGATGATCAGCTGAACTGGGCTCAGGTAAGCGATTTAAAGTTCTGGAGTAATGCTGTTGCCGTTCAATACAAAATCCAGAGTATTCCTCAAAATTACCTTATTGATCCAAATGGGGTAATTATTGCTAAAAATTTACGAGGCCAGGAGCTGCAGTCCAGGTTGGCTGCCCTTTTAAAGTAATCAATCAAAAATATACGTCTTCAATCAGAAAAAAGCTGGGCTTATCATGCTGGTCAAGGGTGATTGATAGGATATCATACCGCACCCATCTGAAGCCTCTGTGTCTTCTGATATATGCTGCTCCTGCTCCTGTAAAATGATAGAGTTTGTTTCTGTTGACAAGCTCTTCAGGGTAGCCGTATCTGTTGCTCCTTCTTGTTTTTACTTCAAAAAAATGCAATTTATCGTCTTTGCTGGCTATCATGTCAATTTCCCATTTACCATAGCGCCAGTTTTGCTCCCTTACAAAGTAGCCATGTTCTTCTGCCCATATTTTGGCCAGCGCTTCTCCCAATTTTCCTGTTTCATTATGCTTTGCCATGCTGTTATTGGTTAAATTCGTAAGCGGAAAGTTCATTATTCACGTTATTGTAAAAAAGGGAAATGTATCAGATAAAAGGAAGATTTCAACATTATGACTGGGGTGGATTCACGTTCATGCCAGCGTTATTTAACATCAATAATGCAGAAAAGAAGCCCTTTGCAGAATATTGGCTCGGTGTTCATAGTGGAGCGCCTGCCACTGTTGAATTAAATGCTGAAAGCAAAACCAGTTTAGACGCATTGATTAACTCTAATAAGCCACTGTATCTGGGAAAGCAGTTGTGGAAGCAATTTGACAAACTTCCTTACTTATTGAAAATACTGGATGTGAATAAAATGCTTTCTATTCAGGTTCATCCAAACAAAAAAGATGCCGAAGCCGGATTTTTACGGGAAAACGCTGCAAAAATACCTTTGAATGCCTCATTCCGTAATTATAAAGACGATAATCATAAGCCTGAAATCATGGTAGCATTGAGTGATTTTTGGTTACTGCATGGCTTTGCGTCAAATATCCAGGAACGTCTTGATCAGTATGATTTTTTGAATCCCTTTAAACACGCGTTTAAGGAAGGTGGAATACGAGGTCTTTATGAGGCGATAATGAATTTAACACAGGCTGAGGTTAATCTCCTTCTTGGTGCACATATGGGGAAAGCGCTTGATCAGTATGCTGCCGGCGAGCTGAAGAAAACAGCACCTGATTATTGGGCTGCCAGGGCCTGTATCGACTTTAAAAAAGGGACTGATTTCGACAAGGGAATTTTTTCTATCTACCTTTTTAATATTGTCAATCTAAATCCGGGTCAGGGTATTTTTCAGGGTGCTGGCATGCCGCATGCCTATATGGAGGGACAAAACATAGAGTTGATGTCCAATTCAGATAATGTGCTCAGGGGCGGATTAACAAACAAACATATTGATGTCAGGGAATTAATGAATAACACCCTGTTCGTTGAAACTGTTCCACATATTCTGGAAGGAGACCTGGAGCTTTCAAGTTGTTCTTATGCTGCTCCGGTTGATGATTTTCAATTGACATATTACTTATTGGGAAGTGGACAGCAATTGGAATTACAGGTTGATAAACCTTCGGTTATTTTAATGACGGAAGGTCATGTAAAATGGATTGCAGATTCTAAAGAAATTGATTCTTTTGGAGTGGATGCAATTTATGTTTACCCAGGCGAATGCATAACGATTCATTCTTGTTCAACTTCAAGATTGTTTGTAGCCTCCACTTGTTAAACATTATCTTTATTTGCACATCATGAGGATAACTGTTTAGCGCAAATCTTGAACAGCGTTATTAATTCAGTATTTTTGTTGAAACTGAGATCATGAAATACGCAAAATATACCCTCTCATCCCTGTTATTACTTGTATTCATTGCAGCTCTATACAGGGTAATACCTGATCGTCCATGGGGATTTGCGCCACAATTCGCCATGACATTATTTTGTGGATCAGTAATTAAGGATAGAAGGATAGCCTTGTTCTTACCTGTTGTTTCTATGTTTATTTCAGACATATTATATCAGCTACTTTATATGCAAGGTCTAACTTCCATTCAAGGTTTTTATGAAGGAATGGTCTGGAATTATATCATATTTGGAAGTCTGACAGTAATAGGTTTTTTCATCAACTCCAATAGTGTTAAATCCATTTTTAAAGGTGCGGTTTTATCACCTACTATTTATTTTATAGTTTCCAATTTCGTTACCTGGATTAGTGGGGGAGGATTGCAGCGGTCAAAGACATTAACCGGACTTATGCAGGCATACGTAGACGGTATTCCTTTTTACGGTAATAGCCTTGTTGCCACACTTGTGTTTGGATTGATTTTATTTGGTACCAATCATTTAGTCATTAAAAAAGTTCTTCCTCAACAGGCGTCCTAAATT
>CANHUF010000119.1 GCA_947463715.1 Sphingobacteriales bacterium | reverse complement strand
CATCTACCCTGGGGATAGTTTTGGGTTTAAGTGAATCAGGTCTTATAGCATCATATCTGTAGATACTGAATTCAGGTTTAGTTATTTCAATTTCGTTTAAACTGATTTTCTTTTTTTCAAGATTTATTTCACTGGCATTCAATGTCAGCTTATCTAAATGAATTGTTTGATTCTCGCCACGCCACCTGTCTTCAATAAAAAACTTTATATCGTTTAATTGCAAATCCTGCAAATCAAAATGGATTTGACCTGAGGAGTCTTTAGACGCTTTTTTGTTACCAGCTAAAGATTTTGCTATGAAATTGTAATTCCATACGCTGTCAGTTCTGGAGGTATGTATATATGTGTTGTTTAAGCCGATATATTCTAGCGTTATGTCGTCTTTGAGAAAAAACCAGTCTGTTATTTTTATACTGACAGAACCTGCATAGATTAGTGTATCTTTTTTTAAATCCCTTACCAAGACGCCTTCTATCAGATAGCGATTAAAGGGTGTTATATCTACACGCTTTACACTAACTTCCGTTTTTAATGATTTACTAATCATGCCTGTAGCCAAACCAACTAACCTGGTTTGAACTGACGGAATCCGGAATACCAGCCACAGGCAAATGAACAAGCCAGCTAGTATCGCTAGAATGAGAGCGGTTATCTTGGTAATGCGCTTCATATTCAATATGCCGAAGCGTGATCGTCACCACGTTTGTCGGCTACAGCTTCGATAGCCGTAATCTTTTTTCCCTCCCGGGTTATGCTGATAACTTCAGTACGGCCAATTTGTCCGCGATTGGTAAATTTATAGCCCATTGCTTCAAGCGACTTCTGCAAGGCCTTTGGAAAATCCTGCTCCACCATAACCTGGTCTGGCAGCCACTGGTGGTGAAATTTTGGATTATTTACAGCATCTAGTGCACTTTGCTTGAATTCAATGATGTTCAATAGGGTTTGAAAAACTGAAGTGGGTATGGTTGTTCCACCGGGGGTTCCAACCACCAGCCAGGGTTTCCTTTTTTTGAGAACAATTGTAGGTGTCATCGAGCTGAGCATCCGTTTACCAGGCTGAATGGCATTGGCTTCTTTGCCAACCGCACCAAACATGTTGGGTACACCAGGTTTTACACTGAAATCATCCATTTCATTATTCAGTAGAAAACCGGCACCACCAACTACTGTTTTCGATCCATAGCCGCCATTGAGCGTAGTGGTAACACTTACTGCATTACCATATTTGTCGGCAACGGACAGATGGGTAGTTTCGTCACTCTCCGCCTGAAGATTGCCAGGTTTTACCATTTCACTGGGTGTTGCTTTGCCCGGTATAAAATCAGACATCCTTTCTTTTAAATAGGAATCACTGGCAAGGGATTTGACAGGCACTTTTACAAAATCCTTGTCGCCCATAAATTCAGCCCGGTCAGCATAAGCCCTTCTTTCCACTTCAATCATCAGCTGTACAGCTTCAGGAGAATGAAATCCCATGGTCCCGATTTGCCTGTCTTCCACCATTTTCATCATTTGTTGCATGAGTAAACCACCACTGCTTGGCATGGGCATCCCAATTACAGTGTAACCTTTGTAGTCAAATACAACAGGAGCCCGCTCGGCTGCTTCATATTTTTTCAGGTCGTCTAAGTTGATTATTCCTCCACCTCTTTTCATTTCGTCTAATATGAGTCTGGCAGTTTCACCTTCGTAGAATCCTTTTGCACCATTGTCGCGAATCCTCTTTAATGTAGCCGCAAGCTCCTTCTGAATAAGGGTATCTCCAGCCTTCCATCCACCTGATTTTACAAATACAGGTGTTTGTGTATTGTATTTGATAAAAGAGGGTGCACTGCCATTAAGCGAGCGAGCTTCTGATGCAGTTATCACAAATCCTTCTTCTGCCAGCTTTATTGCGGGTTCAATGAGTTTAACAAAGTCAAGTTTAGCATATTTATGCGAACTGAATAAGCCTGCAACAGTACCGGGTACACCGCTGGCCAAGTGACCATGCTGACTTAAATTAAGTAATGGGTTGCCATCTTTATCCAGGTACATATCTCTGGTTGCGCTTCCAGGGGCTCGTTCACGGTAGTCGATGGCTATTGATTTTCCATCAGTGGTATGGGCCACCAGGAAACCACCTCCTCCAATATTACCTGCGCCGGGATAAACTACGGCTAATGCCAGTTGTGTTGCAATGGCTGCATCAAAGGCATTGCCTCCTTGTTTGAGCATATCCAGTCCAACCTCGCTTGCAAGCGGATGCGCTGAGGATACGGCTCCTTGTTTGCCGGTTGCCTGCTTGTTTATGCTGTATTGAAAAGGACTGACCTGTCCGAATGCAGTTGTTTGAAGTACTAAAAAAAGAATTCCGGTGTACATGCCTTTGGCATTAAACAGAAACTTATTGTTGATAGTAATATTCATGGGATAAAGATAATCATGATTTTAAAAGTAATTGTTGCATAATCGAATAGAATCATATCGTTTTGCTATTTTTAACATACCAACCTTCTTGCTTATGAACTCCTACAATCTAATCACTATTCGCCTAAGGACAATTGCTTTAGCGCTAACCTTGATCATTTTTTTATCAGAAAATTCAATTGCACAGAAAAAAGAACACAAGAGTGCGAGCGAAATCCTCCATGAGATGAAAAAACTGAATGTACTTGGTTCAGTTTTGTATATGGCCGCACATCCCGATGATGAAAGTACACGACTGTTGGCATACCTCGCAAGGGAAAGGCAATACAGGACGGGATATATGGCCATGACCCGTGGTGATGGTGGGCAGAATTTGATTGGCAATGAGCAGGGTTTTGAACTGGGACTGATCAGAACCCAGGAACTGCTTGCAGCTCGCCGCATAGATGGTGCAGAACAATTCTTTTCAAGGGCGTTTGATTTTGGTTTCTCAAAAAGAACTGAAGAAGCCTTGGCAACATGGGATGAAGATAAAATACTGGCCGATGCAGTTTGGGTAATTCGGAATTTCAAACCTGATATCATCATTACCCGCTTCCCGGAAGATAGTAGGGCAGGACATGGTCACCATTCAGGTTCTGCGGTGATAGCACGCAAAGCATTCATTGCGGCAGCAGATCCCAACCAGTTTCCGGAACAGTTAAAACAGGGAGTAACTGCATGGAAGGCAAAAAGGATTATGTGGAATACCTTCAGCTTTGGCAATAGCAATACAACCAGTGAAAGCCAGATGAAGATTGAAGTAGGGGGATTTCTTCCATTATTGGGAAAGAGCATCGGAGAAATTGCTGCGGAAAGCAGAAGTCAGCACCGTAGCCAGGGATTCGGTTCCGCATCTTCAAGGGGCACTGCTACTGAATATTTTGTGCATACGCTGGGAGAGAAAGCGGAGAAAGAGCCAATGGAAGGGGTAGATGTTTCCTGGTTGCGGGTTACAGGAGGTGAAAAAATCAAAATGGCTGTAGAACAGCTCATTCGTGATTATAATATTTCCAATCCATCTGGTTCATTGCAGCAGTTGATTGTCATTCACGGACTTCTGAATACAATTACAGATAATTACTGGAAGCAACAGAAACAGCATGATGTTGAACAATTGATACTGGAGGTAGCCGGAATTCATATGGAGGCACTGTCTGGAACGCAGATGGTAAGGCAGGGGGATACCTCCAGGATTACGGTTAATGTAATCAACCGGACAGCCTCACCAGTAAGTTTGGAAACACTCGACCTGAATGGGTTTTCCTACAAACAGTCTGTTAACTTACAGCAGAACATCAACTGGAACTATAACATCATGTTTCCTGTTGCGCTAACTCATCCCGTTTCTCAGCCCTATTGGCTAGCAAACCCCATGAATGCGGGGCATTTCAATGTAACTGACCAGCAGCTGATAGGCAAAGCACAGAATGATCCGGCATTCACTGTAAGGATAAACTTGAATATCATGGGTAAATCTATTTCTTATGAGATTCCTGTCATGAACAGGATAGTTGACCCTGCCATTGGAGAATTTTTTCATCCGTTCATAGTGGTTCCTCCAGCAACAATTGATCGTGAACCTTTGCCTGTGCTTGTTCGCGCAAACAGTGGACAAAAATCTGCTGCTGCCGTGAAGCAGGAAATGCCCATGGTGATGCATACCATCAATTATGAACATATACCAAGGGTAACCTATTTCAGTAAGGCAGAGCCTAAAGAAATTAAAGTTGACCTGAAAACAGCAGGTAAAAAAATTGGGTATATTGTAGGAGCAGGAGACAAGGTGCCGGAGATGATTGAGTTGATGGGATACCAGGTAACTGAGCTAACACGTGAAGACATCAATCCTGAAAAACTCAAAGAGTTTGATGCTGTTGTTGTTGGTGTAAGGGCTTATAATGTTCATGAGTGGCTGCAGGGTAAAACGGAAGTGCTTATGGCATATGTTAGAAATGGCGGCAACATGGTAGTACAATACAATACCAATAGCTTTGCCGGTCCATTACAAAAAATGCAGATTGGTCCCAAACCATTCATAATTTCCAGAACAAGAACAACTGAAGAAGATTGTGAGGTGAAGTTCCTGCTTCCTGAAAATCCATTGCTGAATTTTCCCAATAAGATCAGTGCAGCTGATTTCAAAGGTTGGATTCAGGAGCGCGGTATCTATTATGCAGATAATTTTGACCAAGACTACCAGGCTGTTCTTTCCATGCAGGATAAAGGTGAATCAGAAGCAAAAGGCAGTCTGATCGTTCGAAAGGAAGGGAAAGGAAGGTTTATTTACACAGGGCTGGTTTTCTTCCGGCAGTTGCCTGCCGGTGTACCGGGTGCTTTTAAGTTATTTGCCAACATCATCTCAAACCCCAACAATAAAGTGAATGAATAAAAGTAATAAGGGCCGTTCGCCGGTGTTTGCATTGATAGTGGGATTGGGGCTGGGCCTTTTGATTGCCCTGGTAAGGAAAAAAATCGCTCTGGGGTTACTTATAGGTATTCTGGTGGCAGCAATTATTTATAAAAGAGACAGACGATGAGTTTACTGGACTGGGGAGTACTTTTGTTTACTTTAATTGTTGTGGTGCTCTATGGTGTTTACAAAGGCAAAGCCACAAAAGACATCAATGGTTATTACAGAAGTGGTCGTGAACTGCCCTGGTATATGGTTATGCTCAGCATTGTGGGCACCCAGGCCAGTGCTGTTACTTTTTTATCCGGTCCGGGACAGGCCTACACAGATGGCATGCGGTTTCTGCAGTATTATTTCGGACTGCCGCTGGCGATGATTGTTTTGTGCATCACTTTCGTCCCAATCTTCCATAAACTCAATATTTATACCGCTTACGAGTTCCTGGAAAAAAGGTTTGACCGCAAAACCAGAACACTTACCGCCTTTCTTTTTTTGTTTTCAAGGGCATTGGCCACTGGTATCAGCGTATATGCTCCTGCAATCATTCTATCTTCTGTTTTGGGCTGGAATATTTACCTTACAAATGTGATTATGGGAGGTGTTGTAATCCTCTACAGCATCAGTGGGGGTGCACGTGCCGTTGCCTATACCCAGCAGCTTCAGTTAGGAATCATCTTTTTGGGATTATTTCTGGCCGCCTGGCTGCTTTTGGAAATGTTGCCTGAAGGCATGGGTTTATTTGATGCATTGACCCTTGGAAAGGAAATGGGGAAGATGAATGTTATTACAACTGGTATAACTGAAAAGGGATTCAATTGGAACGACAGGTTTAATATCTTCAGTGGCGTTATAGGTGGCTTTTTCCTGGCATTATCCTATTTTGGAACCGATCAGAGTCAGGTTGGCAGGTATCTGACTGCAAGTTCTGTGCGGGAAAGCAGAATCGGACTTATCATGAATGGTATTGTCAAGATTCCCATGCAGTATTTTATCCTGATGATTGGTGTACTTGTTTTCGTTTTCTATATGTTCAATTCTGCTCCTATTTTTTTCAATCAGCTTGCTGTTGAAAAGCTTAAAACTACTGCCTACAAAGGGCAGGTTGAAGCACTTGAAAAAGAACATGCAGCGCTTGAGCTTAAAAAGGGCGTACTGCTCGAAAGCTGGAATGCCAGCCACCAGGATTTAACGAAAGATGCTTTAAAAGAGATCAGCACCCGCGAATTAACGATCAGACAATCTATGATGGGTTTGTTAAAGGAATCCGGCATACCCATTGAACAATCTGATACAAATTATATATTTATTCGGTTTGTAATGGATCATATGCCCCAGGGATTGATCGGATTACTGATTGCGGTAATTTTCCTGGCTGCATGGGGCAGCATTGCCGCTACGTTCAATTCTCTGTCTTCGGCCACGCTGATTGATTTTCATAAAATATATATCAATGAAAATCCTTCACCAGAAGAGGAATTCAGGCTTTCACGCTGGTATACCTTATTTTGGGGTGTTTTTTGTATTGTGTTCGCGCAGTTTGCTACAAACCTGGGTAGCCTGATTGAAGCTGTTAATATATTGGGCTCCTGGTTCTATGGTGTAATGCTTGGTATTTTCCTCGTAGCTTTTTACCTGAAAAAAGTAAAAGGGAATGCAGTATTTTATGCAGCCATACTTGGAGAGACTGTTGTACTGAGTATGTATAAATTTACGGATATTGGTTGGTTGTGGCTCAATGCCATTGGAGCTTTGAGCGTTGTTTGCTTCGCATTTTTATTGCAGATGTTTATCGGAGAGAAAAAAGAAGAAGTAATTGTATCGACCCCTTGATTCTTGGGCAAACATTTTCCCCATTAATCGTATTTGGTATGCTAGCCGTGTGATACATTCACTATCACAAATTAAATTCAAACAAAAATTAAATATTATGTCGTTTCAAGCATACATAGACAACATAAAAGCAAAGACAGGAAAGACACCTGCTGACTTTAAAACAATGGCAGAAGAGAAAGAATTTATAATTGACGGAAAACTAAATCCTAAAATTAAGGCAGCAGAAATTACGAATTGGCTCAAAGAAGCATTTGAATTAGGACACGGGCACGCTATGGCAATTTATGCAACATTCAAAGGAAAAACCGAATGACGAAAGAAACTATTAACTTAAATGTTGAAGTAACAGACTTTTTAAACAAGCTAAACCATCCGTTTATTAAGGAAATCGAGCAATTAAGATATTGCATTTTATCAGCGGACAAAAAATTGACTGAAAATATAAAATGGAATGGACCAAATTATTGTTTTGGCAATGAAGACCGAATTACAATGCGAGTTCAACCACCAACTAAACAAGTTCAACTCATCTTTCATAGAGGAGCAAAAAAGCAGATACAACCAGCAGACAAATTAATATCTAATAAAAGTAAAATGTTAGTTTGGAAAGAAAATGACAGAGCAATTGTAACTTTTAAAAGTTTGCAAGAAATCGAAAAAGGAAAAACTGACTTGATAAAAATAATAAATGAGTGGATAGAAGTGGGATCAAGCAAATTTTAGGTGGAATAAAAAACCCCTGTAACTCATAGACTTACAGGGGTTTAATTTTTTGAAGGTGCCCGGGGCGGGAATCGAACCCGCACTCGCTTTTTCGGCGAACAGGATTTTAAGTCCTGCGTGTCTACCAATTCCACCACCCGGGCTT
>CANHUF010000118.1 GCA_947463715.1 Sphingobacteriales bacterium | reverse complement strand
GATTTTTTACATCTACTAATCCATTTACAGCCAGACCAAATATTGGTTCAGGAGAATCTATGCTATGTCCGCCAGCCAATGGTATACCAGCCTCAAGACAAATACTTTTACTTCCTTCAATAACTCTTTTAGCTACAGCAGGTGAAATTTTATTAATTGGCCATCCCAGTATTGCAATGGCCATTATAGGATCTCCTCCCATTGCATAAACATCTGATATCGCATTGGCAGATGCGATTCGACCAAAGTTATAAGGATCATCTACTATGGGCATAAAGAAATCCGTCGTAGATATTAGAGCTTTACCATTTTCTAATTCATACACTGCTGCATCATCTTTCGCATCGTTTCCCACAAGCAGTTTTTCATTATCTTGTAATGTGATATTACTGTGAAGTATTTGGTCGAGTATTTTAGGAGATATCTTACATCCACATCCTGCACCATGAGAATATTGTGTAAGTTTAATTTCTTCCATAAAATGCAGTTAATATTTTTTGTGAATTAATTTTCGGATCTACTAAATCAGAATATATCTCTATCTTATAATTATCTAAATATGCTTTTGGTTGATTCTGTTCTATCAAATTATCTTTCTGAACAAGCTCTTCTTTGCTAACAATTTCACTCTCTTCATTTTTTGTATTACCCCTTAATTTTAGAGATTTTAAATAAAGTTTATCATAGTACTTCAACAGTATACTAAAACAACTTTCCAAATCATCATTGTCTAAATAGTCAATTGCTGTTTTGGTTTCTAAACCACCTAACTTCTTTTGAATTCTTATTGTTGCCGCAGCCAGTTCTTTCCGATCAAGTACTCCGTAAGTCTCAACAATATATGCGAGTCTTTTCTCAAAAGGAATATCTATAAAGTACACAAGACTTTTTCTCATTTTTTCCCAAAACGCATGAGGTATACTTACAGCACCAATTCTCTGACTTTCATCTTCAATCCATATTGTTTTATTGGTATACTTCGTTTCAATATTCTCTAATGCAAGCGCAAGTTTATTCTCAAACATTTCTACACTTGTTTGTTCTGGTAGGCCAATTCTGCCAAAAGCAGAACCTCTGTGTCCTGCTATTCCTTCAAGATCAATTATTGCTTCTCCCCTTTTTTCCAGTTCCTGCAGTAAAATTGTTTTTCCTGAACCAGTATACCCACCAACTATATTAATTTCCCTTGGTTTTGCAAATTGAACAAGTACCCAGTTTCGGAATGCTTTATAACCGCCAACTACTGTGTAAACTTTAAAACCATACATATCCAGTAACCAGGCAACTGCCGCACTTCTCATACCACCCCGCCAACAATGTACTATAAAAGTTTTATTATCATTTTCAAGCGTCCTGTTAATCCTTTCAGCAAAAAGGATCATTTCTTTCATTTTTGGACCAAAATAATCCAGACCTTTTTTTATAGCTTGCTCTCTGGATTGTTGTTTGTAGATTGTACCAACAATTTTTCTTTCTTCATCATTAAAGAGAGAAAGATTATATGCTTCCGGAACATGAGCATGTTTAAATTCACTTTCACTTCTTACATCTATTACCGGATATAATTTAGATACTGTTATAAATTCCTCAACTGTTATTTTAGTTACAGCCATGAATGGTCAGCTATTTATTCATGCTTGTAAGAAATTCTGCATTATCTCGCGTACCTTTCATTTGTTTCAGCAACAAATTCATAGCTTCTTCACTATTCATATCGGCTATGTGATTTCTGAGTATCCACATCTTTTGCAGTACATCTTTATCAAGTAAAAGGTCCTCTCTTCTTGTAGAAGATGCCGTTAGGTCAATTGCCGGGAACATCCGTTTATTAGCAAGTCTTCTATCCAGTGCTAATTCCATATTACCGGTTCCTTTGAATTCTTCAAAGATTACTTCATCCATTTTACTTCCTGTGTCAATCAACGCAGTTGCAAGAATGGTTAATGACCCACCATTCTCAATTTTTCTTGCCGCACCAAAAAATTGTTTTGGCTTTTGCATGGCGTTTGCTTCTACACCACCAGATAATACTTTGCCAGAAGATGGTGCTACAGTATTGTGAGCCCTTGCCAACCTGGTTATTGAATCTAATAAAATCACAACATCATGTCCGCATTCAACAAGTCTTTTTGCTTTTTGTAAAGCCATTGTTGACACTTTCACATGTTTTTCGGCAGGTTCATCAAAAGTTGAAGCCAATACTTCAGCTTTTACACTCCGCTCCATATCAGTTACTTCTTCCGGTCTTTCATCAATCAAGACTACCATCAGGTAACACTCCGGATGATTTTTTGCAATTGCATTTGCTACTTCTTTAAGCAGCATTGTTTTACCAACTTTTGGCTGTGCAACAATCAATCCTCTTTGTCCTTTACCAAGTGGCGTAAATAAATCCATCATTCTTGTAGAATAATTATCCTGTTTTGTATACAGATTTAATTTTTCATACGGAAACAATGGCGTAAGATAGTCGAATGGTACCCTGTCTCTAACTTCATCCGGTAGTCTTCCATTTACACTATCTACTTTAAGTAGTGCAAAATATTTTTCACCCTCTTTAGGTGGTCGTACATATCCGGTAACAGTATCTCCGGTTTTAATCCCAAACAATTTTATTTGAGAAGGCGATACATATACATCATCGGGTGATGATAGATAATCATAATCACTGCTCCTCAAAAATCCATATCCGTCAGGCATCATCTCTAGTACACCCTCTCCCTGTATCGCACCATCAAACTCTACATTGAATGCAGGCTCTTTCTTGATGAACAATTGTTTTGCCGGAGGCTCTTCTGCTACTATTATATTTTCAGCTGATTGAATATCTTCGCCGTTTCCAATATCTTCTTGTTCTTCTTTTTTCTGTTCAGCTTCAATAACTTCTTTTTGTGGATTTACCGAAGGCCTTCCACGCTTGCCAATCTTTTTCTCAATTTTCGGTTTAACTTCTTCATTTGTTTCTTCTTTGCCTTCATTTTCAACTATTGCTTCTTCCGTAGATATAGCTGTAGTGGTCTTAACTATTCTTTTCTTTTTTGCTGGTAACTCTGTCTTACCCGTATCTTTTACTGCACTATTCAATATGGCCTGTTTATCCAAAATTTTATAGATAAGATTTTGCTTATCCAGTTTTTTTGATCCAGCAATTTTCAAAGCTTCAGCTATTTCCAACAGTTCTGGTAATAGCATATCATTTAACTGCAAAATATCGTACATACTTAAATTTTGATTATTCAGGCCCTTTTGGCTTTTGAGTGGTAAATTCGCGGTAAGAAGAAATTGTAATTATGCAAGACAACGAAAAATGTCTTTTTCTTCATTGCAATATTACAAATTTTATTCATTTCAAAAAATTATTTAATCAAGCATTACTACCTGATTATTTAAGGCTATCACATTTTTGTACCTTTGCACTCTAATTTTTATTCTATGTTTAACAAACGTACTAAGATAAAGGATTTATTATCATTTACGCCTGATAATCAATTTGTTACGGTAATGGGTTGGGTACGAACCTTTAGAAACAGCCAGTTTATAGCACTCAATGATGGTTCTACGAATACTAACTTGCAGATAGTGGTTACATTGGGTACTCAGCCTGATGATATACTTAAACGTATAGTTACGAGCTCAGCATTAAAGATTACGGGCAAACTTGTTCCCAGCTTGGGTAAAGGTCAATCTCTTGAACTCAATTGTGAAACACTTGAAATATTAGGCGACAGTGATGCTGAAAAGTATCCTTTACAACCTAAGAAACATAGTCTAGAGTTTCTACGAGAAATCGCTCACCTCAGATTTCGTACCAATACTTTTGGTTCTGTATTTCGTATCAGACATTCACTTGCTTTTGCAATTCATCAATTCTTCAACGAAAAGGGTTTTATATACTTACATACGCCTATTATTACATCTAGTGATGCAGAAGGAGCTGGAGAAATGTTTAGAGTCTCCACATTGCCCCTTGACAATCCACCCAAAGATTTAAATGGTAACATCGATTTTTCAGAGGATTTCTTTGGTAGACCAACTAACCTAACTGTAAGTGGACAATTGGAAGGAGAATTAGCTGCTACAGCCTTTGGTGATATATACACATTCGGTCCTACTTTCAGAGCAGAAAATTCCAATACAACGCGCCACCTTGCTGAATTCTGGATGATTGAACCAGAAATGGCATTCAATGACTTAGAGGATAATATGAATCTTGCTGAAGAATTCATACAGTATCTAATTACTTATGTCCTTGATCATAATGCTGAAGATCTTTCTTTTCTGGATCAACGTCTTTCAGAAGAAGAAAAATTATTGCCTGCCGATAAGAGAAGTGAACTATCGCTTTTACAAAAGCTAAGATTTGTAATTGATAATAAATTTGAACGTATTACGTATACCGAAGCAATAGACATACTCTTACAATCACCAGCTTATAAAAAGAAGAAATTTCAATATGATGTGAAGTGGGGTATTGATATGCAAAGTGAACACGAGCGTTATCTTGTTGAAAAACATTTTAAAAAACCGGTAATTGTTACAAACTATCCCAAAGACATCAAAGCTTTTTACATGCGTCAAAACGATGATGGAACAACTGTGGCTGCTATGGATATACTTGCTCCTGGTATTGGGGAAATTGTAGGTGGTTCTCAACGGGAAGAAAGACTTGATTTACTCACCAAGAGAATGACGGAAATGCATATCAATCCGGACGAATTATGGTGGTATTTAGACACACGAAAGTTTGGTACTGTTCCACATGCTGGTTTTGGATTAGGTTTTGAAAGGATGGTATTGTTTGTAACCGGTATGACAAATATCCGTGACGTAATTCCTTTTCCCAGAACACCAAAATCTGCTGAATTCTAGTTTCTCAAACATAGAACCGGTTTAATGGCCATTTGAATAAGTTCCCTCGTTTTACTTTTTTCAAAGATCTGTTCAAACCAATTGTGCTTTTTTGGATAAACTACTAGCAGATCCACATCATTCTCAGTAACATACGTAATGATGCCTTCTATAGTATCCTTATTTTCTATGTAATGATATGTAGGATTTAAAGCTGTTAGTATATAATCCAGGTTCATTGTTTCCATCGGCGTACTTGCTGTAAAATGATACCTTTCATAGTCTACATGTAGTACTGATAGCTTCGATTTAAATTTACGAACCAATTCACCTATTACCCTCGTTGAAGTATTCTCGATTACATCTTCAAAATCGGATGTCAACCCGATATTCTGAAATCTTTTATATTTTAAAGTTGGAGGTACTATCAAAACAGGTGTCTTTGTATCATTGATAATTTTTAATGAGGTACTTCCCAAAAATAACCTTCCTAATCCACTTCTTCCAGCAGTGCCAATTATAATCAGATAAGGATTTATTTTTTCTATTGTTATTTTTATCTCTTTTTCAATTTCGCCATAAACACTTTCAATATATATTTTACAATCAGTAGGTGTTATTTTTTGTATTTCATCTTTATATTTTATTAGCACTTCTTTACTTGCTTCTTCTATTTGTGCTAAGCTTATAGTAACAAGTGGTACTTCTGTATAACTAACAGGAACTTGATAAGCATTAATTAATAATATATTTTTTCCCAGATCTTTCGCCAATTCCGCTGCATAAATAACTGCATTTTTTGAAGCTTCTCCATTATCTATTGGTACGAGAATAGTATCCATTTTTATTTAAAACTACACATCCCCCTTTTTATTTTTATTGAATCTTATCATTCAATCTCATGAGTTTGTTCATATTTTATTATTCTTGTTTTTATATTTTCTCTTATGTCTATATAAAATAAATTAATATCTCCAACGTGGTAGTTTTTTGTATTATACAAAATTGATCCAGGAAATCGCGGTCTGCTAATCCAAAGCCCACTTCCCTCTGCCTGAGTTTCTTGAATTGCTACAAAACTTTTTTGCAGGTTATATAATACAGCTCCCTTATGCTTTTCCTTCTCTACTATTTCATTTGTAGTTGACCAGGTTACCGGATTAACTACTGCGATATTCGTATCTAATCTGTTTGCCCAATCATCATGATAGTTTTTATGAAATGTTCTCCAACTTACAAAGCAATTAGTCTGAATGGAATCCATACAAAGCGGTATCTTTTGAAATTCCTTTTTTAATACAGGCATCCCAACAAGATATGCAACAATCATTTTTTCTTGTATTGGTTTATTGTCTATCAACTCTTTTATCAACCTCTTGGCGTGTGTTGTTCCCTGACTATGTGAGGCTATAATAAATGGTTTACCCTGATTATTATTTTCGAGATAATAAGTAAATGCATTTTTTATATCCGTATATGCTTTTCCAAAAGTTTCGTACAGTTTTGTAGAATCTTTCTCGTCATACATTTTCAAATGTGCTTGCCTGTATCTTGGAGCATAAACGTTACAAGCTTCATTGAATACACTTGCCTGAAACCTTATTGGAGATATATCTGTTTTTTTATTGATAATGTCATCTGTCATTTCTGCATTTTCATGCCCGCTTATTAATTTACCAGTTAAAGTTGTGGGGTGTATAAAAAACACATCTACTCTTTTTTCTGTTCTTAAGTTACCCCCAATAGCCAATGTATCTGCTTCGTCTCTTTTTTGGGGATGAGCTGCCCAATATGTCATATCAGCATAATCAATGTTTATCCATTGATTTTCTTTTTTTACTTGTGTTTGGATATTTTTATGTATACAACTACTGTGTGTGTATATAATTATTCCAATTAAAGCTATTGTTTTGCTCTTCATAATCTTTGTTAATTTCTATTGATTATTTTTACCTAAAATTTTTTCATGAACATTCCACAGCTTGATCTCTCAAATTATCTTCAGGGTGATGATACCATAAAAAAACAATTTATAGAGGATCTTGGTTCAGCTTTTGAAAATGTTGGTTTTGTTTCTATCATTAATCACGGTATCTCTCAGTCTCTAATAGATAGTGTTTACAAAGATGTGCAACTTTTTTTTTCGCTTCCTGATTCTTCCAAAAAATCCTATGAAATTGCAAATCTTGCTGGTCAGCGCGGATATACATCTTTTGGCAGAGAACATGCAAAGGGAAGCATAGCACCAGATTTAAAAGAATTTTTTCAATACGGTCAGCCCTATTCATCCTCTTCTGATAAATCCGAGTATCCCGACAATGTGTTCGTACACGATATTGATACATTTAATACAAACCTCGATGCTGCATTCAAATCTTTCGAAAACGCAGGCTCTCATTTATTAGAAGCTATTGCTTCGTATTTATCACTTGATTCATCATTCTTCACTGAACATATAGATGAGGGTAATAGTATCTTACGTGCAATTCATTATCCTCCTATTTTACAAGAACCGAGTTCAAGCATACGAGCTGAACAACATGAAGACATTAACCTCATAACATTACTGGTTGGTGCTTCTGCTGATGGCTTGGAAATACTCTCTAAAGACAATGAATTTCTTCCTGTAAAAGCTGGTCCTGGTGCAATCGTTGTCAATGTTGGTGACATGCTGCAAAGACTAACAAACAATAAACTTAAAAGCACTACACACCGTGTAGTTAACCCACCACGTGAATTGTGGTCT
>CANHUF010000117.1 GCA_947463715.1 Sphingobacteriales bacterium | reverse complement strand
TCTGATTGTTTAAAGCTTGTGTCACTCAGGTTAAATATACGCATACCCTCAACATATTTACACACCATACCCCTTTATGTGTCAGTGTGCCTGGCTGTATTGGTGCATGTTGCCGGTGCGATAGGGATGTCCTTTTTCAACAAGGAGCTGTTTGTAGCTTTCACGCCCGTCAATCTTCTGCTGATGTTATTGCTGCTGCTGTGGAATGAAGCAGGTATCAGTAAAAACTTTATCATTGCCTTTGTTGTAGCTCGTTTAATAGGATTGATATCAGAGCTGATAGGGGTGCATACAGGACTGCTTTTTGGCAATTATGTTTATGGTACCGTCCTTGGTGGTAAAATCTGGGGCGTTCCTGTGTTGATGAGTCTGAACTGGTTTTGTATCGTTTATTGTTCCCACGTTGTTACGTTGAGGTTTTTTAAACGTATTGTCAATAATGCATTTTATACAGCCATAGTTGCTGGTTTGCTGGCAACCCTGTTTGATTGGGTCATGGAGCCTGTGGCGGTAAAGCTTGGTTTCTGGCAATGGGAGGATGGCATTATACCCGTTTATAATTTCTTTTGCTGGTGGGCTATTGCAACTTTTGTGAGTTATATATTTTTTTTGTTGCGGATAAAGCAGGATAATGTTTTTGCATCCATATTGTTTTTCGTACAATTTATTTTCTTCCTGTTACTTCGCATGCTCCTCTGAGGCCTACTTAAAATACTTAAGGGTAATTTTTTGGTTAACTTGTGGCAGATAATTTTCCTGTGTGAAAACAGTGCCCTAATTTAACCTCTGTTTATGCATAACCAGAATACTGATAATAATTTTCAGGCTTCCATGTTTAAAGCATGGTCTGCCTTTTCAGATGAATTTGTTGCTGTTTGGGAGACAGATGGTACATCTCTGAAGTATTTCAATGATGCCTACAAACATTTTTTTGGTTATGAAGACGGGGAATCTTTTCAGCAAGATTTCACAATCTTTGGTATGCGTAAAAACAACCTTGACCAGGAGATTGCAGATCTTGTATTGAATACACTCAATAAAAATGGTCACTGGACGGAGGAAGTCCTTTTTATACGCAAAAATAACCAAGTCTTTCTCGGAAGACTCGATATGGCTCACTTTGAATGCGATGGTCATCAATGTATTTTACAACGCATCATCAACATAGACACCCAGCGGATATTTTCTGAAAACCTTTTTAAGGAGATTAAGAAATTCGAAGCATTATTTCAACATGCAACCATACCCATTTTACTTGTTAACCGGAATGGCAGAATCATCCTGGCCAATGATCAGGCAACATCTATGTTTGGCTATACGATGCCTGTTATAACCAGTTTGAAAGTAGAAGACCTTATTCCAGAGCAGTTCAGGCACAGACATGTTGAACACCGGAACAGGTATGAATCAAAGCCTGAAAATCGTCCGATGGGGCGAGGTATGCAGCTGAGTGCAAAGTTAAGTAGTGGGGAAGAATTGCCCGTTGAGATCAGTCTCGGTCATTATTCGATTGAAGATGAGCCCTATGTCATTGCATTCATCATTGATATTTCCAAGCGGATTGAAATTGAAAATAACTTGAGGCGACAAAAAGAAGAAGTTGAAAAAGCCAAGCAGGAAATCGAAAAGCTGAATGAGGAGCTGGAACATAAAGTGGTGATGCGCACACAGGAATTGTCTGATGCATTGAGTAAGGAAAGAGAACTCAGTGACCTCAAATCACGTTTCGTCTCCATGGCTTCACATGAGTTTAGAACACCACTTAGTACCATCCTCTCATCCATTTCACTGATTGCAAAATATACAGGTTCTGATGAACAGGATAAGCGGGATAAACATATTCACCGCATAAAATCAGCTGTTTCAAATCTCACAGATATCCTCAATGAATTTCTTTCACTTGGAAAGATTGAAGAAGGAAAAATACAGTTGCATTTTTCTGAATGTAACCTGAAGGAACAGCTGCAACTCATCATCAGTGAAATACATCCCATATTGAAAAACGGACAAAAAATCGATTATGAACACAATGGAGATGTAAAAGCCAATGTTGACTTGTCGTTACTTAGGAATATCATGATCAACCTGGTTTCCAATGCCATCAAATTTTCACCGGAACATGCTCCAATCAAGGTTAGCAGTAATCATAACGGGCATTCTGTTGACATCGAAGTTAAGGATCAGGGATTGGGTATACCTGATGATGATAAAAAGCATTTGTTCGAACGTTTCTTCAGGGGAAAAAACGTAGACAATATACAGGGAACGGGATTGGGCCTTCACATTGTTTCACGATATGTGGAATTGATGGGCGGACAAATTGCGGTAGACAGTGAACTGGAAAAGGGAACAACTTTTAAATTGAAATTCAATATATGAACACCATTTTACTGATTGAAGACAACAACGAAATCCGTGAAAATACGGCTGAGATTCTTGAGCTTGCCAACTACAACGTAATTACTGCTGAGAACGGAAAAGACGGGATTGAGAAGGCGCAGCAGGCGAAGCCGGATATCATCATTTGTGATATCATGATGCCCGTTCTTGACGGGTATGGGGTATTGCATATGCTCAATAAAAATGAAGAACTTAAAGATACACCCTTCATTTTCCTGACTGCCAAAACAGAAAGGCAGGATTTCAGGAAAGGTATGGAGATGGGTGCAGATGATTATATCACCAAACCATTTACAGAAATAGAGCTGCTTAACGCTATAGAACAGCGTTTGAGGAAGTTGAGTGTACTCAGGAAGAAATATGCATCCAGTCAGGATGGTGTCCGTGAACTGCTTCAGGATATCGGCAGACAGGATGCCTGGGAAAACCTGTCTACAGGTAGAAATACCAACTATTACAAAAAGCGTCATGTAATATATAGTGAGGGCAATCACCCCAACAGGCTTTTTTACGTACAGAAAGGTAAAGTCAAGTTATACAAAACCAATGACGATGGTAAAGACCTGACCATTGGTTTATATGGGGAAGGTGATTATTTTGGCTATATGGCATTGCTGGAAAATTCTGTATACAGGGAAAATGCCGAAGCGCTTGAAGATGCTGAAATAGCCATGATACCCAGAGAGGAATTTGATGCACTTATCAAAGAGAATCATGTTGTGATGAAAAAGTTTTTACAGATTCTTTCGGGTAACATCATTGAAAAGGAGGATCAGTTACTCGGACTTGCATATAATTCTTTGCGGAAGCGCGTAGCAGATGCACTCATTATGCTGAGGGATAAATTCAGTAATGGAGAGGCGACTTTCTCAATTCATATATCCCGTGAAGACCTCGCCAATATAGCAGGTACAGCAACAGAATCACTCATCAGAACGCTGAGTGATTTTAAAGCTGAGAAAATGATTGATATCCGGGATGGTAGTATTATACTGCTCAATGAAAAGAAGCTGGCTAATCTGTTCAATTGAGCTGAAGAACAGAGAAATTTAGCCCAATGAAGAAAGGTAGGTGTTGTAGTCTTTGCGTATGACGGCCTGTTCTCTTTCTAAGGATTCGATCTGGTGGCAGAGGTTGGCATGACTTTTTTTCAAATCTTTTAACAGGGCAGGACAGATAGTATTTTGCTGCCATTTTCCTACCTGTTTATTCAGGTCATGCAGCATGTGGTCATACACATCGTCTTTAACAATGAATTGATTTTGGAAATGTTCAGCCATCGCAACATGTTCCCTGTTATAAATACCTTCAATGACAACAGATAGTCTGTTTTTCATGTGTGTATTTTCCTGATTGAGGAATTCGATGAGTCTGATCCATGCAGTAATCTCATAGAGATACTGGCTGGAGTTTGTAGGGAGCGTAGGTTTTGTAATCATGAGCCTTATTTTAAGAAATCCCCCCGCATGCACCTGCATTGCGGGGGGACCAATGCGATGGGATCAATGCACACTGATTTTTTGATGGGGCATTGTTTTTGCTTCCTCCTTTTTGGGAAGTGTTAATCTGAGTTCGCCATTCATGTAGTTGGCGTCAATTTTGTCTTTGAAAATGTCTTCAGGCAAACTGAATGACCTGGAGAAAGATGTGTAACTGTACTCCCTCCTTGAATAGGTTTCATCTCTTTCTTCTTTCTTTTCATCTTTTTTCGCACTGATGGTAAGCAGTGAGCCATTGACATCTATTTTGAAGTCATTTTTTTCCAGGCCTGGAGCAGCCATGATGATTTCGTAAGTGTCATCGGTTTCTTTCACATTTACTGCAGGCAGATGTGTGGAGAAAGGCCATTTCTCATCCAGCCACTCATTCCATGGTCTGATAATATCTTCCAGCACAGAAGGTCTCAGCAGTGATGACCTCAGCAATGATTTACCGTTTCCTGGCATAACTAATGTTTTTAAGTTTATGATTTGATTTTCATTACAAAACTATTTCCACTGTATCTCCTGATTTGTAATGGTCATCACAACATAAAATGACTTTTATCATTCTGTTGCACAATGCACAATACCAGTTTTGTCTGGCGCAAGCGCAGGACTAAATACGGACCCCAGATTCAATCCTCTGATTATCAACAGTACAGCCATCGATGCCAGGATGTACGGGTATGCAACTGACACATATTTCCTGATATTGGGTTGCAGGCTTTTACCGGCAAATAAAACTGCAAGCAGCAAGGGAAGTGTGCCAAGGCCGAAAGCAACCATAAATACGGCTCCTTTAACCGGATCCTGCATCACAGCGGCACCCGCTATGGCCATATATACCAAACCACATGGCAGCATACCATTCAATACACCACTGAAAAAAGAGGAGCTGTTGTTTCTTACCATGATCAATGGCGAAAGTTTTCGAGTTATGATGCCATAGATCTTGTTCGAGGTTATTGTTGACTCAACAGTTGGGAAGAACTTCAGTACAAAGAGTACTGACAGTATACTCACGCCAAGTGCAAGTGACATGTTTTGCTGCCAACCGAACCATTTCAATGAAAAACCGATGGAGCCAAAAAGCATACCCCACAGTGCGTACGTTATGATTCTGCCTGATTGATAAAGCAGCCATCTCGAAACAGGAAATGAATTACTACCGGGCTGCAGGATGGCTGAAAGCATGAGAGGTCCGCACATGCCAATGCAGTGCAGACTTCCACCCAGCCCTATCAGCAATGCAGGTATCGTAAACGACAAGTTCATGTCAGAGAAAAATATTTTGTTCAAAGTAATAGGGCTTCCCGGCTGTTTTCCATTGCAAGATGAGGATGTATAAACCATGTGCATTACCCGGAATTAAAATCGATGAACTACCGGAGCCTGTTTCAAATTTTCCGTTGACATCTTTTTTCCGGTCTGCTGCAAAATAAAGCGTCCATGTTCCGGAAGACTTTACACCATTCAATTCCTGCGGCAGTTTGATTTTAAGTTGATCGGTCATTTTTTCAACAGCTACTGCCGCTGACAGTGCTGCTGTGTTGGCGCTTTCATCAATGATTTTTTGAAAAGCCAATTCATCAGCATAGTAATTATCTGAAACCAGGTCACGGTTCTGTTGTGTTGTCAAATAAACCATGCCTATCATACCTGCTACAAAGGCGAGGTAGGTGAAAAGTATTTTATGTCCCCAGCTTATTTTCATAACGAGTTTTGTTATTCAGCATTTTAATAATTCCCCTCCTGGCCAGGAGGGGTGGCACGAATGAGTCGGCACCGAAGGTGCAGGCGAATGAGCTTGCCTGCCGTAGGCAGGTGACGGGGTGGTGGATATTAAATTTGAATACCACCACCCCGCCTCAACAAATTCACTTCGTTCATTTGTCTCGGCACCCCTCCTGTCCAGGAGGGGAATTATTATTGTTTTAATAGCACCAGACTTTATTTTCATAATCATTTTATTTAGGAATGAATAGGCCCGATGAAGGTGGTTTTTTGTGTAGAGATTTTTTTTCCTTCAGCTCTTATTTCAATCATTACGGTTGATTTTCTTTTGCTGATACTTTCGTTCTTTCTTTTAATTAGAAAAGTAATTACGGAATAATTTTCTTTTTCAATCAGGGGTTGTTTTCCGATGATTTCAATGCTGCCTTCTGATTCGGGTATAGACAACTCAACAAGGATATCCCGGTGTGTTTTATTGAACATTCTGGCTGAATAAAGATTACCGGTATATCCTCCGGGGAGTTGCTGATAGATCATGCCTTGGGTGCGCAGAATGGTAATATCTACACTGTCTCTCGTGCCCAGCATCACTACCAGTGCTGATAAGATAATCAGCAGAACTGCAGAATAGGCTTTTATTCTGGCGGTCACTTTCAGTTTTTCCTTTTTGACTATGTTGTTTTCGCTGGCATAGCGAATCAGTTGTTTAGGTCTGTCGAGGCTTTCCATGATTTCGTCGCAGGCATCAATACAGGCAGTACAGTTAACACATTCCAGCTGGGTGCCGTTGCGGATGTCAATGCCTGTTGGACAAACACGAACACATGCTTTACAGTCGATACAGTCACCTTTCGGCTCGGGGTCATTGGTTTTTACTTTTCCTCTTGGTTCACCGCGTACATAGTCGTATGCAACTACAATGGAATTTTTATCCAGCAACACACCCTGCAGGCGGCCATACGGACAAACAACAATACACACCTGTTCTCGAAACCAGTAAAAAACAAAAAAGAAAACACTGGTAAAAATAAGGAGCGCCGCAAAAGTGCTTGCATGCGCCCCTATACCATCATGAACGTACCTAAGAACTTCATCCATGCTGATGAGATAAGCCATGAAATAATTAGCTATGATAAAGGATACAGTATAAAAAACTGAAATCTTGATGACGCGTTTTCTGATCTTGAAACCATTCCAGGGCATGGCTTTCAGCTGCTGTTGTTTGTGGAAGTCACCATCGATCCAGTACTCAATTTTTCTGAAAACCATTTCCATGAAAATGGTTTGCGGACAAGCCCAGCCACAGAATATTCTGCCAAAAACAGCCGTAAAAAGAATGATGAAAACCACAAATGTGATCATGGCCAGTGCAAATATGAAAAAATCCTGCGGACCAAAAATTTGTCCGAACAGGATGAATTTCCGCTTCAGCACGTTGAGCATGATCATGGGCTCTCCGTTTATTTTGATCCATGGCAAGCTGAAAAATACAATTAGGTAAATGATTGATGCGAGAGTCCTTTTGTTGTAAAGTGGACCTTTTGGCTGTTTCGGGAACAGGAAGTTACGTTTGCCCTTCTGGCTGATGGTTGCAACTGAATCCCTGAAGGCCTGGTCTATAACCCTTTCCTTTTCATTTACACTGATCATGTCTTATTGTTGAGCAGGTTTTGCGGAAGATGAACTATCGGCTCCGGGAGATGCAATAACCTCTGTCCAAGGCTCACCCTGCGGGTCCTTGGGGCTTGCAGGAGTAGTGCCCTGAAGTGCTTTGACAAAGCTGGTGAGGTTTTTCATTTGCACGGGACTATACATGGATTGCCATGACTGCATGCCTTTCTCGGGATATCCGTTTTTGATGGTTTTGTAGATGTCATTTAAACCGCCACCATGAATCCAGTTGATATCTGTCAGGTTTGGTCCAATGCCACCTCCGCCATCTGCAGCGTGACAGGCCACACAGGATTGGGTGTAAAGTGCTTTGCCT
>CANHUF010000116.1 GCA_947463715.1 Sphingobacteriales bacterium | reverse complement strand
GCAATTACTTCAAGTTCGTATCTCATATCATTTAAAATAACTTTCACCAGGGATCACAATTTCTTCATCAGCTGATTTTACCGCAAAGGAAAATCCTTTTTGGAGTGCATATGCACCATAATTTCCTTTGTTGTCAAGTGCAAGAAATCCTATCTGGATATTTTTAGCTTTCTCAGGATCTCGTTTAGCGATTCTTTCAACTACTTTTTTACAAGCTTCACGTGGACTGTTTCCCTGGCGCATGTATTCCACAACAAGGTGTGATCCAACACAGCGGATTACCTCTTCACCAACGCCAGTTGATGTAGCTGCACCCACTTCGCCATCAACAAATAATCCAGCGCCAATAACAGGGGAGTCTCCAACCCTGCCATGCATTTTGAATGCCATTCCACTTGTGGTGCAGCCTCCGCTCAACCTACCCTGACTGTCCAGCGCGAGCATACCTATTGTATCATGGTTATCAATGCTTCCAGGAAAAAAGCCTGGATCTGGTGACTGATAAGTTTTATTCTCAATATTCATTACTGGCGCATAGTTGGCTTTTTTCAACCATTCCTTCCAGGCTGCTTCGCTATCGGGCGTAAGTAGATTTTCTTTCTGGAAACCATTTTCCAAAGCAAATTGCAAGGCGCCATCACCAACAAGAATTACATGAGGTGTTTTTTCCATGACCATTCTGGCTACAGAAATCGGATGTTTGATATGTTCCAGGCACATGACAGAACCACAGTTTCCTTTTTCGTCCATGATACAGGCATCCAGCGTAACTTTTCCGTCACGGTCCGGATAGCCGCCGTAACCAACTGTTTTATTGCTCTGATCTGCTTCTGTAATTCTTGCTCCTTTTTCAATTGCATCTAAAGCATGACCATTTGCGGATAAAGTTTTCCAACCTTCGGCATTGGCAGCTTTACCAAAATCCCATGTTGAAATAATTATTGGTTTTTGAGGTTTTTTATTGTTGGTATGGCTTGGCAATGCTCCGGAAATTGCAGGAATTCCAAGCATTGTATTTTTTAAAAAGGATCTTCTGAACATGCAGGATTTTTAAACAACAATTTACTGAATCTAACTACATTAGCAATCTGAAATATGAAATAAAAAATTACCTATAATTTATATTATGTTAAATAGAATTTTGTCGAATAAAACTACAGTAATAAGTATTGTTGCAGTTCTTTGCTTGCTGAGTACCCTATCAGTTCATGGACAATTAAACTGGAGCAATGTATCTGATCAATATGGTGTTTTGCCTGCATCAGTTTCCGTATTCAAAACACAGGATCAGATTGAAGGCAGACCCAATATTGCCTTTTATGTTAAGATTGATACGAAGGATAAAAATATTGGTTTTGATGTAGACACTACTTTATTCCGGAGACTTACACCTCAGCAGTTTTATGACCGCAATACATCGCCATACATTGTAATGAACTGTTCATTTTTTGAATTCAAGCAAAACCGGAATGTCAACCTGATTGTACGGGATGGTAAAATAGTTGCATTTGATACTCCTGCAGTTTCCAGAAAAGGTAAAGACACGCTTACATTTATGCATACGCTGGGAAGTGCTTTTGGTATGAATAAGAAGCGTGAAATGGATATTGTGTATAATTTTAACGACTCATCTCTTAAATTTCCCTTTTTTCAATCTGAACCGTTGAAACCTGTTATTGATTCATTTCAGTCCATCAAGCTCAGAAATCCTGCTCTAAATGCACTGAAACCCTGGAAGGTTAACTGGGCTTTTGGTGGTGGTCCTGTTTTAATCCTGAAAAATCAGATTCGTATAACTAATAATGAAGAAAGAAAATTTGCAGGAAAAGCCATTAATGACCTCCATCCCAGAACTGCTATTGGATTCACTGCCGATAATAAAATGATTTTACTCGTTGTTCAGGGTCGAATGCCCGGGATAGCCGAAGGTGCATCACTGAATGATATGGCTGAAATGATGCTGAAATTAAATTGTGTTAAAGCTATGAACCTTGATGGTGGCGGCAGCAGTACCCTGCTCGTTAATGGTAAGGAAACAATAAAGCCATCTGATTCAGGCGGACAAAGACCTGTCCCGGCTGTATTGGTAATTAGGCAAGGAACAAAAAAATGATGTATGTAAACTATTCAGGTAGCTGAAAATTGGCCTGATGTTTCAGGATAAATGTAATGAGGAAATCCAATTCAATGTCTGCACGCTGGCATGCATCCTGAATATCATCCCTGCTTACATTTGCTGCAAAAGTTTTTTCTTTGAGTCTTTTCTTTACTCCTTTCAACTCCATTCCTGCATAACCTTCCGGTCTCATGAGTGAATATGCATGAATCAGTCCGGAAAGTTCATCAAATGCATAAAGCATTTTATCCATGTCTGTTTCAGGTTCTACCCCAAAGTGAACCGGACCATGTGAAGCAATTGCGCGGATTATTTCAGGATCTATCTGCAGGCTTTCAAGATGTTCAATAATTTTTTTACAATGCTGATCCGGCCACTGATCCCAATCCGCGTCATGCAGCAATCCCGCCATTTCCCATTTCCAGCATTGATCTTCTGGCAGGCTCAATTTTTCATGTGCCCAGGCAGCCATCAATCCGGCTACCTGGGACATGTGTAATTTTAATTTATTGTTCAAAACCCACTCGTTAAGTAAAGCATTTGCCTCATTTCTGGATAATACATTACCAGTATTATCCGTGCTTCCAAATTGATTTCTACCTAACAGAAGTGACATCTGATTACTTTATGCTGTTTATCCTGTCGTATTCTTTATTCCACTTTGCTTCTTCAGCTTCGAGCTTCGCTTTATCTGCTGCAACTTTGGATGTCTGGCGCTTGGAACTGTATACTTCGATCAAAATGTCAATTAATTTCTTATAATTCTGAAGTTCCATTCTGCCACCTCCTACTTTCTTTTCCAGGATAGGTTGTGCTTTTAACAAGTAAGGTAAACCCTGATCAAATGCAATAATTTGTTTTGCCCTTAAGTCATCACGTTGTGCAGTAAATTCTTTAGGTGGTGGAGGAATTTTACCTGCCTTGTCAGGCTTTTGGGCATCATTGAATTTCCTGATTTTGTCATTAACATCAGAAATTTTACTATTCATTTTGAAGCCCCTATTGATAAAAATTAATCCTGTATTGAAGGGAATTAAGCCATCTTCAGGAGCCAGGTTTGCCATCATTTCATAAAGTTTTACAACTTTAGCTTCTGCAGCAGCATACTCGGCATCGGTAGGATATAGTGAATCTGCATACAGCAGTTTTCCAAATAATATTTCAGTATAGATGGAGATAGCATCCATATTTTTAGGATCGGCATTGACTTTGGCTTCTATGCGCTTCAACTTTTCATCTTCATTTTTAATATCATTGATAAAAATGATTTCATCATAAGTGAAGTACTCTTCTTTGGGGTATAATTTTGCCCCTTGTGCTCTCACCCGCTCAAATTCAGCAATGTTATTCTTGTTGAAGTGATAATTCATCAGGTTTTTGTACACATCATCGAAACCTGCAGAACCTACGTTATTCTTGGAAAGAATGGTAAAATATTTTGCGGCAATATCTTCTTTGTCACTCAATAAAGCTGAAAAACCCGTATATAAGGTCAGGTTTGTATCTAATTCGCTGAGGCCTAATCTCGCATCGTATATAAACTTACCTGCTTCGTTTGCCTGTTCAAATGTTGGCAATGCTTTTTCATAATTTTTAGCATCAAACAGTTTAAGCGCTTTGTTATACGGTGTTGCATAAAGGCTGAATAACGGAGCTGAACCATCCAAAGTATTGTATGTGACAAACTTGCTTGAATCCATTTCGGCAGCCTTTTTAAAGCTGTTTAATGAAGTTGAAGCAGCGTTGGCAAAAGATTTTTCAATAACAGAATCAGCCGCGATTTCACTAAATATTTTTCCTTTCAGGTAATACAACTCTGCATTTTTTTGGTACTTGGGGTTTTTCATGAATTCCTCAAGCATCGTGTTGGCTTCGCTATATTTCTTTGCAGACATGGCATCTTTAACCTTTGTTAGGTTTTGTGCCAATGAAATCATTACAATTGAAAGGGTCAAACAGGTTAAAATTACCTTTTTCATTTTATAGTTTTTAAAGATCGAAAATTAAGGGTTGTTGGGTTCTGTTGTGTCTGTTTCTGGTAAAGTTGTATCGGTTTCTTGTACATCAGGATTCTCTTCAGCCTGAATTTCCTTGTCCTCATCAAGATTAGTAATAGCTGCTATTTCATCATCATTATCAATTTTGATAAGCTTTACACCCTGGGTGTTTCGGCCCAATTCTGAAATCTGTGCAATAGACATCCTGATTGTGATTCCTGACACACAGGTAATCATCAAATCTTCCTTTTCACTCACATCCAGTATGCCAACCAAGTTACCGGTTTTTTCTGTAACATTAATCGTTTTGACACCTTTTCCTCCCCTGTTTGTAATCCTGTATTCATCAACTGGAGTTCTCTTGCCATAACCCTTCTCAGAAACCACCAAAACTGTTCTTGACTTATCAGCTGCATTTACACAAACCATTCCTACCACTTCATCTTTGGAATCATCCACTTCAATTCCTGTAACACCAATTGCTCCCCTGCCTGTAGGCCTTACTTTATCTTCAGGGAACCTGATTGCCCTACCGGATTTCAATGCGAGCATGATTTCAGATTGTCCGTCTGTCATTCTGGCATTCAATAACTGATCACCTTCTACAATGGTGATAGCATTGACTCCATTGGCTCTGGGTCTACTGAAATCTTCCAGTTCGGTTTTCTTGATAATACCTTGTTTGGTGCAAAGCATGATGTAATGGCTTTTAACAAACTCTTCATCCTGAAGGTTTTTTACATCAATAATTGCCCTGATTTTATCGTCTTGTGGAAGCTGCATGAGATTTTGGATAGCCCTTCCCTTTCCTTGTTTTTCACCATCCGGAATCTCATAAACCTTCAACCAGTAGCACCTACCCTTTTCTGTGAAAAATAGTAAGGTGTGGTGTGTAGAGGCAACAAAAAGATGCTCAATATAATCTTCCTGTCTGGTTTTACCTCCAATTGAGCCCCTGCCACCTCTTTTCTGAGCCCTGAATTCATCAGCAGGAGTCCGCTTGATATAACCCATGTGTGAAACAGTTATAACAACATCTTCCTCTTTAATCAGGTCTTCTATTCTTACTTCATTATCCAGGTAAGTAATTTCTGTTCTGCGCTCATCTCCGAATTTCTCTTTGACTTCAGCCAATTCAGTCTTGATTACATCATAACGTTTTCCTACATCAGAAAGCAAATCTTTCAGGTATGCTATCCATTTCATCACTTCTTCATACTCTTCACGGATCTTCTCAATCTCCATTCCTGTAAGCCTCTGCAATCGGAGCTCAAGTACAGCCTTTGCCTGAATTTCACTCATGCCAAACTCACTCATCAACCCTTCTCTGGCCTTTTCCGGATTAACAGCATTCCTGATAAGCTGAATTACAGCATCAAGGTTATCCAAGGCTATGAGGTAACCCTGTAAAATGTGTGCTTTCTTTTCGGCCTCCCTCAACTGATATTGTGTTCTTCTGATAACTACCTCATGCCTGAATTCTATGAATGAAGAGATCAGATCTTTAAGATTGAGGATACGGGGCCTACCTTTTACCAGTGCAACATTGTTAATGCCATAAGAAGTCTGCAAATCTGTGAACTTGTACAACTGGTTCACGATAACGTTGGCTACAGCGTCTTTTCTTACATCAATTACAATCCTCGTTCCTTCTTTTTCATTGGATTCATTGTTGACATGGGTAATGCCATCAATAATTTTCTCAATAACCAACTGTCCGATCCGGGCTGTTAATACGTCACGACTTACCTGATATGGAACCTCTGTGATTACAATTTGTTCCCTGCCATTAGGTTTGGTATCCACATTTACTTTTCCTCTCAAAACTACCCTTCCCCTACCGGTGTGCATGGCGTTCTTGATTCCTTCCATGCCATAAATCAATCCTCCGCCTGGGAAATCAGGGGCTTTGACATGCTGCATCAATTCATCAATGGTAATTTCCCTGTTATCAACATACGCAATACAACCATCAATAACTTCAGAAAGGTTATGTGGCAACATGTTTGTAGCCATACCTACAGCGATACCACTGCTGCCATTTATGAGTAGATGGGGAACGCGGGTTGGAAGAACAGTTGGTTCTTCGAGCGAGTCATCAAAATTAAATTGAAAGTCAACTGTTTCCTTGTCAATGTCATCCATCATGTAACCAGACATACGCTGGAGTCTGGCTTCTGTATAACGCATGGCGGCCGGACCTTCACCGTCCGGAGAACCGAAGTTTCCCTGTTTGTCGATTGTTGGGTAGCGGGTATTCCACTCTTGCCCCATTCTAACCAGGGCATCATAAACAGCAGTGTCACCATGTGGATGGTATTTACCCAGTACCTCACCTACAATCCTGGCACATTTACGGGTTGGCTTATTGAAATCCATCCCGAGTTCATTCATCGCAAAGAGTATCCTCCTGTGAACGGGTTTTAACCCATCCCTCACATCAGGCAATGCCCTGCCTACGATTACACTCATCGAATAATCGATGTAGGCTGCCTTCATTTGTTCCTCTATGTTAACAGAAATAATCCTGTTATCATCATGTGTTTGTTCCGGTAAATTTTGTTCTTCCATTGCAGAAAAAAGAGAGCTTTGTTAATACTAAAATAAGTTAACAAATTTACTCATTTTCAGGGGCATATGCATCAAAACAATGTGCAGGAGTTATCCACTTTTTAACTTTCACCTGCCATATCCATGATGATCTCCCATTCTTCCTCAAGAACAGGTTGAACGGACAATCTTCCAAGTCTGATAAGGGCCATTTTTTCCAGTGCTGGAGTAGCCTTTACTTCCGAAAGTTTAACGGTTTTATTAAGTTTTTTGTAGGGTTTGAAATCAACCACTACCCAGGCATTGTCTTCTGTTGTTGGATCCTGGTAAAATTCCCTTTCTACTTCTGCAATACCAACTATTTCGAGTCCCTCGTTGGAATGATAAAAAAAAGCCAGATCACCTTTTTTCATGGATTTCAGGTTATTCCTTGCACCATAATTACGGACACCATCCCAAAATGTGACCTTGTCTGCCACGAACTGATCCCATGAATACTTGAAAGGTTCGGATTTGATTAACCAATATGACATAAATAAAAAAATTTCAATATCCGCTGGCAAGTACATCAGCCAGGTGCATAGATTTTATAGGTATTTTATTGAAATCCATTACACCCCCGATATGCATGAGGCAGCTGAGGTCAGTGGAAATCAATACATCTGCTCCGGTATTGACAATATGAGTTGCTTTTTGTTCGCCCATGGCAGCAGAAATCGGCTCATATTTTACGGAAAAAGTTCCGCCAAAACCACAGCATGTTTCATTATCTGCAAGTTCTATAAGTTCCAATCCCTTTACTTTTGACAAAAGCTGTCTGGGTTCCTGTTTTAATTTATATTCTCTGAGTGCTGCACACGAGTCATGATAAGTGGCCTTGCAATTCAACTTTGCCCCCAAATCATCAACCTTCATCACATTAACCAAAAAGTCACTCAATTCGTAGACCCGGCTTTGCAGTGCTTT
>CANHUF010000115.1 GCA_947463715.1 Sphingobacteriales bacterium | reverse complement strand
CGTACCGCTGTCTGGTTGTCATTTGTGGCATAACATAGTGTGTCCCTTGTATCTGCAAAGAAAGCAGAAACTTTATCCGGCTCTAATCCGTTTTTGTCGGTTATAACCTGTTTGAGGTAATCGGCAATAGCTTGTGTATCAGTTGCCAGCATGGTGGTCTGGTTCACAACACCAATCTTCTCCAGGTCTTTCTCTGGATTGAAATGGGGGGAATACCGGTCTTTGAAATGGGTATCAAAATCCTGATAGTCTCGCTGGCCTTTAATGTATTCACCCAGAATAATGGCTTCTTCCATATCATTGATCACCAGTGTTGGGGCATGAACATCACTGTGCGAAAATGTGGCCCTGGTTTCTTCATGGGTGGGTTTGCCATGAACAACAATGCTGTATCCTTTTTGGGCAATCTGTTCTGCCCTGTTCCAAACCTTCTCAACAAACGGACAGGTAGTATTGTATTTTTCTATCTGAATGCCAATCGCTCTTAGCTTTTCTTCAATTGCAAGTGTAGTGCCAAAAGCAGGAATAATTACAATATCATCAGCCTTCAAATCTTCAAATGGAATCAGCATGTTTCCCTTGGTATCCATCAGAAACTGCAAACCACTGGCCAGCAGGTCCTCATTCACTATGGGATTATGAATCATCTCACTCAGCAGGTAAATTCGCTTTCCCTGATTTTGGGCAATCGTTTCAAAAGCAATTTCTATAGCATTCTCAACGCCATAGCAAAAGCCAAAATGCCTTGCTAGCTTGATTTGTAATGTGCCCAGGTCAAGTGTGGTAGGACTATAATCCTTCTTCAGCTTGTCGGCTTCTTTTCTCTGTTTTTTGATATCGGCAATAAATGGACTCCTGTACCGGGCAGGTATTGAAAATTGTTTCATCTGATGAATGTAAAATTACTGAAAGATTTAACAACACCTGAACTGTTTGGTTCGCTTTCACTTTTTTGAAAGGTAGCTGTTAAGTGGATTGTGTAACTTTCCAGCATGAAAATGGATTTTAAACAGGTAAATTGGAGTCTGCGGACTAACATTTATGAGGTCAATGTGAGGCAGTACACTGAACAGGGCAATTTTGCAGGTTTCAGGGAACACATGCCCAGGTTGGCTGATATGGGTGTTGAAACCTTGTGGTTCATGCCCCTGACCCCCATTTCCTTCCTGAACAGAAAGGGGAGTCTGGGTAGTTATTATGCCTGTTCAAGCTATGTTGAAATCAATGAAGAGTATGGGACAGCGGCTGAATTCAGGGAAATTGTAAAGTATGCCCATGAACTGGGTATGAAGGTGATTGTGGACTGGGTAGCAAACCACACGGGATGCGACCATGAGTGGACCCGAAATCATCCTGATTTCTATAAGCGTGACGATGCAGGTAGGTTTTATGACAGCAATGGATGGGATGATGTGATCGACCTGGATTACAATAACCAGGAAATGAGGCTGGAAATGATCAGGGCCATGCGTTTCTGGATACAGGAATTTGATCTCGATGGTTTCAGGTGTGATATGGCGATGTTAACACCCCTGGATTTTTGGCTGCAAGCCAGGCTTGCATTGGAAGAAAATCATAAGTTGTTCTGGTTGGCAGAACTGGATCCCCTGGATAATCCTGATTATGTGCAGGTATTTCATGCCGCCTACACCTGGAGATGGATGAATACAGCCCAGCAATGTGCCAGTCAGGGTGCATTGAATATCCACGAAATGCGTGCAGTCCTTGGATTATATAGTGACTCCAGGTTCAATGCCTTCTGTCCGGCCTGGTTTACCAGCAACCATGATGAAAACAGCTGGAATGGCACAGAAGAGGAAAAATATGGTGAAATGGCAATTCCATTGGCTGTATTCTCTGCAACCTGGAAAGGCGTCCCCCTCATTTATAGCGGACAGGAATTGCCTAATCAAAAGAGGCTAAAGTTTTTCGACCATGATCCCATAGACTGGAGTCAAACCCCTGGCCGGCATGATTTTTATAAACAATTGCTTGGTTTGCGCAAGAGCAATGATGCATTTTCCCTGTCAGTAGAGGCATCTGCATGTCTTCAGGTTTGGAATAGTGTCGACCACCATGTGCTGACTTTTTTCAGGAAAGGTCAGACAGGAACTGCGTTTATTGCAGTAAATTTTTCCCCCTGGACTCTCGAACATGTTGAAGTTGATACTACTCCCTTTGCCGGATCTTATGAGGAGGCTTTCTCTGGTGTTATCAGGCATTTCAATAATGAAAATCGGGTCATAAAACTGCAACCCTGGGGATATCAGGTTTGGCTCAAATAAAAAAGGGACGCCTTTAGGGCATCCCTTTCATTATCTCCTTTCGGTTTATTCTGAGATTTCTATGGGGTATTGGTAAACACCTTCATAACCGGGATAAAATCCTTCAAGCAAGACTTTCTTTGGATTTTTGGCCATGGCACTGTTTAATTCCTCAACACTCTTTACTTCAGCTCCATTTACTTTCAAGATGACAAAGCCATCTCTCATTCTTGTCTGGTCATCAATCAGGCCTGCACCTATTTTGGTTACAATAACGCCTCCCTTAACACCAAACTCAGTGGCTTTCTTTTTATCGAGTGCCTGTATCTCAGCACCTAACTTCTGAGAGATTTCATTCTTCACCACATCCATATTGCCTGCCTTGTTTTTCAAAACGATAGAGGTTGTGTACTCTTTTCCTGCCCTTATATAAGCAACAGAAACTTTGTCTCCAGGCTTATATCCAGCTACCTGCTCTACCATTTCACTACCGGTAGTCACTTTAACACCATTTATTTTGCTGATGTAATCTCCGCTTTGAATACCTGTTCCATTCATGGCACCATCTTTGGAAACATCCAGAACCAAAACACCCTGACCCTCTTTGTAGTTCTGCTTTGTTTTTTCAGATTCAGGTGCGGTTTCAGGCAGGTAGCTTATTCCAAGATAAGCCCGCTGAACCGTTCCATATTGCAAGAGATCATTGATGATTTTTTTGACTATGTTCACCGGAATCGCATAGGAATAACCAGCGTAAGCACCGGTTGGCGATGCTATGGCAGAAACTATGCCCACGAGCTCTCCATTGGTATTTACAAGTGCACCACCTGAATTACCCTGGTTTACGGCTGCATCCGTCTGAATGAAAGATTCAATTGGGGATGCGCTCCTTCTCGAGTTTAAACCAAGAGACCTGGCTTTTGCACTCACAATACCAGCTGTAACAGTTGTTTCAAGATTAAGCGGATAACCAACAGCTACTACCCATTGTCCCAGTTTTACATTGTCTGAATTGCCGTATAAAAGAAAATTCAATGCTTTTTCCTCAATTTTGATCAAGGCCAGGTCACTGCTTGGATCAGTTCCGATAAGCTTTGCCTTGTATTGTTTCTTATTATTTAAGGTTACATTGATATCACTGGCTTGCTCAATAACATGGTTATTGGTAACAATATACCCGTCTTCGCTGATGATAACCCCTGATCCGCTGGCGCGCTGAGGTACACTTCGCATTTGCGGACCGCCACCACCACCAAAGAAGTCATCAAAAAAATCTTCTCCAAAAAAATCGCTGAAAGGACTTCTTCTGGTTTTTGGTAAGTTATTGCTGGCCTGGCTGTTTCCAATGGTTGTAGTAATATGAACTACAGCTGGAACTGCAGCCTGTGATGCAGGCTGGAAATCAACCGGTTGCCCCGGAATATTGTTTTTGTTATCAGTAAATCCTGCATAACTGGCAGGTAATTTACCATTCTGTTCCTGTATCAGCCCTGGTTTTCTGATAAATGAATCATAACCAAACATGGCTGCAGTTGAAGTAACTGCGCTGATCAGAACAACCGTTAATGTTTGTCTCATGTTCATAACTGATTTTTTTTGTTATTATACAATTTTTATGCCTCTATGGTTGCAATTAAGTAAACATGACTGAATTTCAGACAACCTGTCATCCTATTTAACAATACATTAAAGTCCACACAAGAATTCCATTGTATCTATGCCATCCGGGAAATCATGGATTTCCGGAGTTTGAGCTTTGCCAAATGGTGTAAATCCCTGGCCTGCAATACATTGTATTTTATTCATGTCAAGTTTTCCTGCAATTTCCTCCTGGTGTTTATAAAATTGATAATGCAACTGGGAAATGGGGGAAAAGGGGTTTTCGTTTTCTAACAGAACAATAGAATCATTGGACATATAAAATCTATTGTTCATGATGGCAATAGTAAGCTGATAATCAAAGTTATTCCTGTATTTTTCATGGTCTTTGAAGTAATTATAGCTCCTGAATTGGTTCAGTAATGCTTCAAAATTATAGCCTTCTGGTACAAAAATCTGGGTGACATTTCTGCAGCCCAATCCAAAGTAAATATGCACATCATCGGCTAAATTTGCAAGTTCATCATCTTTTTCCTGACCTGTCAATATGGCAATTGAAGTCCTGTTTTTCCTGATTATATGTGGATATTTTGAAAAGTAGGATTCAAAATACCGCGAGCTATTATCGGATCCCGTAGCAATGTAGGCGTCGCAATCTTTTAATAAGTCATTCCAATGGATATATGCAGCTACGTCAGGTTCCCAGGCTATCAGTTTTTCTGCCAGGTGCTTCATCAGAATACTGTCTTTGGAAGAAAATTTGATCATCTGCTTGTGACCAGATAAAAAAATACACACCATGTCGTGTAAACCAACCATGGGAATATTACCTGCCATAACAAGACCAATTGTCTTGGGATCCTGCTGGTAATCAGGAATGCCATAAGCATTTGAAAAAGCTTCAAGTCTATTTTGGGTAAGTACATGCTCCCCAAATACGCTCCCTGCATAACCTGTAAATGCTGTTGTAAACCACCTGTTATGAAAATAGGCTTGTTCCCTGATTTCGTTAAAGGTGTTTTCGTCACTTTTGATATAATCACCCAACCTGACCAGCAGGCTGATTCTTTTATGTAAATTCATGTGCTGATTTTCAAATCATTGATTTATCTTTATCCTGTTCTCAGTAGCAAAAATAGAACCTATTTGAACCTCAAAAAAACGTAATATCATGGCAATTAAAATTACAGACGAATGTATTAATTGTGGAGCATGTGAACCGGAATGTCCCAACAACGCAATCTATGAAGGTGGTGTTGAATGGGCAATTTCAGAAGGCACATCTGTGAAGGGACAATTTGCACTTATAGATGGAACACTTATTGATGCAGATGTTAAGAATAGTCCTATCAGCAATGACACTTATTATATTACACCTAACAAGTGTACAGAGTGTCAGGGTTTCCATGAAGAGCCTCAATGTGCTGCTGTTTGTCCGGTTGATTGTTGTGTACCAGATGAATTGTATGTTGAAACTGTGGATGAGCTGATGGCCAAAAAAGAGAAATTACATCTCTGATTGCTTCATTTTAGCAAATCATAAAGGGTGATTGTCGGTAACGGCCATCACCTTTTCTTATATTTGTACCTTTAAATGCATAAAATCCCCCCAATGGGAAAACCAATTATAGCCTTTGTTACCGGTGGTTATTCAGCTGAAGCTGCAATATCTTATAAAAGTGCAATTACCATTGAGCGGAACCTTGATACGGAGAAATATCATGTATTTAAAATTGATATTCGTCCTGATCAATGGGTTTATACAGATGCTGAAGGAACTCCCTATTTAGTGAATAAAGAAGACTTCTCTCTGGATATTCATGGTGAACGCATCAGGTTTGATGCAGTTTTTATTGGTATTCATGGTACTCCAGGTGAGGATGGAAAATTGCAGGGATATTTTGATCTGTTAGGTATACCTTATACTTCCTGTGATACAACTACCTCTGCCATAACTTTTAACAAGCGGTATACTGTAGCAGTTGCAGCTGCTTCCGGCTTTCATGTTGCCCGTTCAGTGCATTTGTTCAAACAAACCTATAAGGCAGCTGATGCTTCGGAGGTGGATTTGAATTTTCCTGTATTTGTTAAACCAAATAATGGCGGTTCAAGTATTGGGATGAGTAAGGTTGGAGAAAAAAGTGGACTTGAACCTGCAATTGACAAGGCATTTTTAGAGGATGACCAGGTACTGATTGAAGAATTTATCAGCGGACGGGAGTTTACAATAGGGGTATTCCGGACCCAGGGTAAAATCGTCACTTTACCCTTCACAGAGATTCTGTCGGAAAACGATTTTTTTGATTTTGAGGCGAAATATCAGGGGAAGTCCAAAGAAATTACCCCTGCATTATGCTCTGACGCAATGCGGGAACAAGTAAACAGTGCAGCCAGTGGCATTTATGCTGTCTTTAATTGTAGGGGTGTAGTGAGAATGGATTTTATATATCAGGAAGCAACCAGCCAGCCTTATTTACTTGAAATCAATACCGTGCCGGGACAAAGTGCTGCAAGTATTGTTCCGCAACAAGTTGCTGCAGCTGGAATAACTTTAAAGGAATTTTATTCCATGTTAATCGATGAAGCTATGAGTGTTAATCCCAAATTGTAATATGATATTTTCTTCAATTACGAAAAAACCATTGTGGCAAAATATCCTTGCAGGTGCAGGTATATCCATCGCAATTGTTGCAATTTTTCTCCTTTTTTTAAATTTTATAACCAATCATGGGGAATACCTTACAGTACCTGAAGTTACTGGAAAAGACTACAGTGAGGTTGTAAAAGAGCTGGAGAATGGCGGATTTGAAGTCGTTATTCAGGATTCCATTTATGTTGACAGCATTGCTCCGAACAGGGTCATTAAGCAATTCCCAGAGCCTGAAGCTACAGTTAAGGTAAACCGGGTTATATACCTGACAATCAACAGATTAATACCCCCAACAATTGCAATGCCTAATTTGATTGGAATGAGTCTCAGGAATGCATTGCTGGAGTTAAGGTCGCTCGGACTCAAACTAGGAGATACATCTTTTGTTCCTGATATTGCCAAGAATGCAGTCAAGGATCAATTGACAGGTGGTATATCCATAAAACCGGGAGATCCCATAAGAATGGGCTCATTTATTGACTTAGAGATAGGAGCCGGTGTTGTTGGCGATGAGTTACCGGTACCTGATTTATATGGATTGAATTATCAGGAAGCCTTACTTGTTATTGAAGTAAATGGACTAACCCGGGGTGTTGTTATCCTGGATGATAATCTGACTGATACAGCTGCTGGCTTTGTTTACTGGCAAAATCCTATGCCCTTTAGTGAGCAACTTCAGACAAATAAAATCAGAGCTGGTCAATCAGTTGATATTAAACTTGGGATATCAAAACCTGAAAATAGACCTGACACGTTAAATATTTCAAACAAATAAAATTTCAGATAGATGAAAACAATGAATGTAATGGAAGTTCAAAGTAGAATTGAAGCTGGAGATAACCTCAATTTACTTGATGTCAGGGAGCCGATGGAGCATGATGACTTTAATATCGGTGGTATATTGTTGCCTTTGGGAGATATCAGGGTTGGAGATACATCTTCAATCGATCACCTGAAAGATCAGGAAGTAATCATTTATTGCAGAAGCGGGAACAGGAGTGGACAGGCATGTATGGTGCTGGAATCTCTGGGTTTTACAAATGTTATTAATGTTTCTGGTGGCATGCTCGCCTGGCAGGATACATTTCCAGGATAAATAACATTCAGGAGATTTATTCAATTGTTGTTTTACCGAGGTCTATCAGGGCCCTGCGTAGCAT